>WGFF01000157.1 GCA_015492355.1 Deltaproteobacteria bacterium | reverse complement strand
TTCCCTTCCCCGGTTGGGAGTCTATCTTCAAAAGTCCACGGTGTTCCTTTATTATCTTAAGGGAGATGGGCATACCGAGCCCACTGCCACCTGGTTTTGTGGTAAAGAAGGGGGTGAATATCTTTTCCAGCTCATCAGGCTCTATGCCACAGCCATTGTCCTCTATCTCCACAGCCACGGTCTTGCCACCCCTTGAGCCCCGCTCGAAGAGATAAAAATCAGTGACCATCCTGGTCCTTATCCATATCCTTCCCCCCTCACCCACTGCCTCTCTGGCATTTTTTACGAGGTTTAAGAATACCTGGGTGAGCTGATTTTCGTCACCATATACCTCTGGAAGACTCGGGTCGTATTCCCTGATGATCTCCAGACCGGCAGGGTGTTCTGCCTCCTTGATAAGGAGCACAACGGTATCGAGTATCCTGTGTATGTTGATGTTCCTGAGCCTGAGTCTTCTCGATCTCGTGAAATTGAGGAGTTCATTGAGTATGGCATTGAGCCGGTCTGCCTCCTTTACTATAACGTCCACGTACTCTCTCAGGGACTCATCAGTGAATCTCCTCGATAAAAACTGCGCAGCCCCCCTTATCCCTGTAAGTGGATTCTTTATCTCATGGGCGAGATTGGAGGCAAATGTACCTATATATGCGAGCCTTTCCTTCCTGAGAGAGCCTGTCTCAAGGGACTTCTTCCCGGAAAGGTCCCTTATGAGGGCTACCGCACCTATAAGTCTGCCCTCTGAGGAGAAGACTTGACTCGTTGTAACACCTACAGGCACAGGACCAGAAAACCTCCTGTGGAGGGTCTCCTCGTACTCTGTAAAGAGGCTTCCCTGGGTGAGGGTCTTTTCAAAGAGGTTGAACAGCCACCCATCCCTTGCAAATACCTCCTTTACATTCCTTCCCAGCACCTGTGACCTCGAAGACTCTGTTATCTTTTCAGCGGTCTGGTTGAACACCACAACCCGCATCCCTGTATCCACACCGACCACACCCTCACCGAGACTCTCCACAATATCCTCATACACTATCTCTTTCATAATCAACACCCATCAGGGACCCTGAAATTGCCTAAATAATAGGCATCTTAACAGTACCCGAAGGGAAAGGCAACACAAAAATACCGGATGGATTAACTCTCCTCCATCTTATCGTAGTTGTAGAAGAGAAAATAGATGATAACGCCGAGGAGGGTTATGAACATGAAAAGAGGTTTCTTGTAAAAGTACCAGAGTATGCCCCCTGCAACAGCGAGAATGAATCCCACCCAGTTTATATTCTTTACTGTTTGTGCTGGCAGTCTCTTTATAACCCGGTCTGCATAGGAGTAGGCAAACAGGATGGCAATGAATATAATGGCAAGGATGATGAATCCCTGTATGGTCATCTTCTTCCATTCTTGAAGAGTTTTTTTAGATTCCTGGCAAAGGGTGGTCTTACCACACCCTTCTCCGTGATTATGGCAGAGAGGAGTCTTGCGGGTGTAACATCGAACGCAGGGTTCATGACCCCTATACCAGTTGGTGCTATCCTCTTTCCGCACACATGTGTAACCTCTGCAGGGTCCCTCTCCTCTATGGGTATGTCGTCACCGCATCTTATGTTCATATCTATGGTCGATGTGGGTGCTGCCACATAGAAGGGTATACGGTGTGTCCTTGCGAGCACTGCAACCGTGTATGTACCTATCTTGTTTGCGGTATCACCGTTCGAGGCTATCCTGTCAGCACCTACCACCACAGCATCTATTAATCCCTTTTTCATCATGTATCCTGCCATGTTGTCCGTTATGAGCGTTACATCTATGCCATCCCTTTTGAGCTCCCATGTGGTGAGCCTTGCACCCTGAAGGAACGGACGGGTCTCATCAGCGAATACCTTTATCTTCTTGCCCCTCTCCACAGCCCCGCGCACCACACCAAGGGCAGTGCCGTATCCTGCTGTGGCAAGTGCCCCTGCATTGCAATGGGTGAGGATGGTTGAACGGTTCTTGAGCAGACGCGAACCATGTCGCCCGATCCTTCGGTTCGTCTCCACGTCCTCTGCATGTATCCTCTTTGCCTCTTCCACAAGCCTTTTCTGGATATCCCTTACATCGAGCCTTTTGTTCCTCTCCACCACACCCTTCATCCTCTCTATAGCCCAGAACAGATTTACAGCGGTCGGTCTTGTGGAGGCGAGAAGGTCCGTTACCTCATCAAACCTCCTTTTGAAGGTCTCAAAATCCCTCGCCCTTATCTTCAGCGCACCGAGGGCTATGCCCATGGCACATGCAACCCCTATGGCAGGGGCACCCCTTACAACCATATCCCTTATCGCCTGCGCAACCCCCCTGTACGTCCTGTACACCCTGTAGGTCTCACGCACAGGCAGTATCCTTTGATCTATCATCACAACACTGTTGTTCTTCCATTCAACGACCTTGATCATAACCCATCTCCTTTATCCTCCGGGAAACCATCCACAGGCTTTTAAAGCCCCATATCCTTTGAAAAGGGGGTTTTTGGGAATGATTGCCTCATGGGATTTATATCCCATGACCCCCTGTTTACGAGGTCTGCCAGAATGCCCGCCCTGTGGACAGGAATGAATGGGGGGTCTCGTAAAAAAGAGAGGCTCTACCCTTTTGAAACCCCGGTGTAAGATTCCGCCCTGTGGGCGCTTTGAGGCTCACCTTCTGTTTCCTTCCCGAAGGGCTCAATATTTACCTGACAGACTACGCGGGAGGTCTTTTTCTACAGGAAAGGTCTTCCACCGTAAAAAAGAGACCAGTCCACTGGCTGAGCCTTCACCACCTCACCCTTTTTTGCGCCTGTTGATTCTGGTGGTAGAACGATATATGCGTTGCACCTTACGAGTGTGGATATCATACCCGAGCCCTGTCCCTCAAGCGGGGTTACATAGAATCTTCCATCCCTGTATTCCATAACCCCCCTGAGAAAGTTCATCCTGCCGGGTTTTTTCTTCACATCACCTGTAAGGACTGCATCAAAGGTCCTTCTGAAGACCTCCTTTCTCCCGGAGAGCCGAAAGAGTGCAGGTCTTACGAACTGTTCAAACGCCATTATGGACGATACAGGGTTCCCCGGGAGACCGAATGCAGGTCTTCCCTGTATGAGACCGAATGCAAGGGGTTTACCGGGCTTTATGGCTACCTTCCAGAACTTCATCTCAGAGCCCATATCCCTGAGTACATCCTTTACAAGGTCGTAATCACCCACTGATACCCCGCCCGAGGTTATTATGCAGTCGCTACTTACCGCACTTTCGAGTTTCGACCTGAGGTCTTCGGGATTGTCCCTTGCTATGCCTATGTGTACAGGGGTACAGCCACACTCCCTTACCATTGCACAGAGTGCGTAGCCATTGGCATCGGGTATCCTTCCCCCTGAGGGGCTCTCCTCAATATCCACGAGCTCATCCCCGGTGGATATTACCGCCACCCTGGGTGTCTGGTATACGGGCACAAAGGGTCGTCCAGCGGTTGCCAGCATGGAGACCTCAAAAGCCCTTATAAGGGTGCCCTTCTCTATGACGACATCCCCTTCTTTGAAGTCCTCACCCTTTTTTCTTATGTTCTCTCCAGGTGCTACCTCCTTTTTGACCAGCACAAGCCCTTCTCTCTTTTCGGTATATTCCACCATCACCACACCATCCGCCCCCTCTGGTACAGGTGCACCTGTCATTATCCTTACAGCCTCTCCCTTTTCTATAGGTCTCAGGGGTACTGATCCTGCGGGGAGATCGTATATCACCTTGAGCTGGGATGGCTTTTCAGGTGTTGCACCCCTTGTGTCCGCACATCTCAGCGCGTATCCATCCATTGCAGAGTTATCCCATGGGGGATTGGACCTCGATGTGGTGATATCCTCTGCCAGTATACGCCCGAGAGAGGAGAGGATATCCCTCCTCTCTACGCCGAGTGGCTCTATCTCTGAAAGTATCTTCTCTATCGCTGTCTCTACAGAGAGCATGACCCTTAAGACGATCCCTTCTGAAGGGATAAAAGGAAGAGGAGGTCCCAGAGAAGACCTCCTTCTACCCCGCTGTGAAACCCCTTGATATGGACAAGACCCCGATCCCGGGGAACCTGCGGTCTTACAATCCGGGGGTCCTTTCCCTGAGGTACAACTACATGGCTCTTTCCTGGAGGATGAGTTTCTGTCCGGGATAGAGCAGGTCTCCCTCTCTGAGACCATTTATCTCCATGAGGTATTCCAGCGGGATACCGAATCTCGTTGATATATCCCACAGGGTATCTCCCCTTTTCACTGTGTACGTACCCCTGGATGGTATCTGGGCATAGGTGTATCTTCTTTTTTTGCTCCTGCTTTTTTTCTCAGCCCTTACAGGCACCACAAGCCTTGAGCCTGCCCTTATACGTCTGGGGCTCCTTATGTTGTTGAGATACATTATCTCCTTTATGCTGGCTCTGTACCTCCTGGCTATTGACCACAGTGTATCTCCCCTTCTTACCCTGTGGGTATGGAATCTCAACCTCTCTGGTGGAGGAACCTTTTTCATGTTTTCAACGAATACCTCCTTTGTGCCAGGGGGTATCTTTATCTCGTATTCAGAATAGTCTGGTGGAGTGAACCACCGCAGGAGCTCTGGGTTGAGCCTTTTTATCTCTCTAACGGTTGTGCCCGAAGCCATTGCTATGACCTTTATGTCCGTTGCATAGGGTATTCTAACCTTATCGTAGAGGAGAGGACCTGTATCCTCGGGTTTTTCAAAGCCGTAGGTCTCTGGGTCCTTGGCTATGAGCATGGCTGCGATGTACTTTGGTATGTAGTTTCTGGTCTCCTTTTTGAGAGTCCTTTTGAACCTTGCGAGTGTCCAGAAGTCCTGGCTCTTGTGCTTTCTTACAGCCCTTTTTATACGTCCCTCTCCTGCATTGTATCCTGCCACCGCAAGGTACCATGAGCCGAACATATCGTAAAGGTCCCTGAGATAGAGGGCAGCAGCCCTGGTAGCCTTTTCAGGGTCCTTTCTCTCATCTATCCACCAGTTTATCCTGAGCCCGTACTTCCTTGCAGTAGCCTTCATGAACTGCCATATACCCACTGCGTTTGCCCGTGACCTTGCGTTGGGATTGAAACCGCTCTCTATAAGGGCAAGGTATGCAAGGTCCTCAGGAAGACCGTACTCCCTGAATATTCGCTTTATCATGGGCAGGTATTTCTGGCTCCTCTGGAGCCAGCGTGTAAAGTGTCTCCTTCCCTTGGTCTGGAAATACCTTATGAAAGCCTCAACCCTGTGGTTTATCTCTACGGGTATGTCGTATCTTATCTCATCCTCTTTCTCCGAAAGAAGGCTATCCCCTGTGTCCTTTTCCTCATCCATGTTCCAGTCAGGGGAGTCGAGTATCTTTCTTGCGAGTGCCTCGTCAAAGGATATACCCCTTACAGGATACATCCCCACATCCTCGTAACCCAGTCCATTTATACTGAGGTATTCCTCTAAGGTTATGGTACAGCTGGGTGGATCGAGGTCTTCGGGCAATAGAAGGTAGGTGGAAAAGGGTCCACCCTCCTGTGACCAGAAAAGCCCTGGATATCCATCCCATATATCCTCAGAGAGGAGGGAGGTCTGCCTGTTGTAGGCACGTATATCTATGGACTGCATCGAAGGTGTCAGTGCCTCTGCGAATACACCCCCCCCTGTCCATAACAGAAAGATGCACAGAAAAAATGGAATACCCCTTTTTTCCATTTTCCCCTTTCGGTCAAAAGGCCTTTTTCAGAACGTCTGATGGGTCTTGGGAGGAACGATCGTTCCGGAGAGTTCGAGTTCCCTGAATCGTTCCTTGAGGTCCTCGGCGGTCTTCCTTGCCATGAGTTCTATGGTCTTTCCAGCATCGGCAACCGAACTTATATAGTCGAGGAAGTCCTTGTTCCTCTTCAGCCACTTTCTTGTAAGCGACCTTCCGTATGCCTTTATAGAGACGTTAAAGATATCGAACCGCATAGCCCTCTTGACTATCTGCCAGCCCGAGTAGAACTCCTTTGTCGCACGTATGGTCTCGCGCTGGAGTTCGTAGCAGGACATGTTTTTGGGCTCGTATACCACGTGATGGGCATCGTAAAGGCTCCAGTCCCTTGACAGGATTCGACCAGACCTTTCGAGTTCATGGTAGAGCCTTGTTCCAGGAAGAGGGGTGAGTATGAGGAACTGGACGGATTCAAGGTCGTTTTTCTTTGCGAACCGTACGGTCTCTTCGATGGTGTCGATGGTATCGTCATCAGAGCCGAAGACAAACATGCCGTGTATACGTATACGGTTTTTATGGAGTGTACGTATACACCACTGTATATCCTCGACCGATTGCCTTTTGTTGTAGCTTTTGAGGGTTTCAGGGTTTATGGACTCGAACCCTATGTAGACGGTATGACAGCTCGACCTCTTCATAAGATCGAGTAGTTCCTCGTCCCTTGCAACCTCAACCCTTACCTGGGCTGTCCAGGGTATGGTCAGGTCTCTTTCAATCATGGCATGGAGGAGTTCCTTTGTGCGTCTTCTGTTGGCGGTGAAGTTGTCGTCATAGAAGAAAACCCATGGCACACCCCTGTCCCTGTGGGCTTCGAGCTCCTTGATAACGAGTTCCTTGTTCCTGAATCTGTACTTCTGTCCGAACATGCTGGTAACAGAACAGAAACTACAGTCGTAGGGACAGCCCCTCGAGGTCATTATGGGTATTATCTCGAGCCTTTCCAGGCCGTTGTTCTCAAGCCCCTTTATGATATCGAAGTCAGGGAAGGGAAGGCTGTTTAGGTCCTTGCAGAAGGAGACCTTGCTGTTGTGGACTACCTTACCATCCCTTCTGTAGGAAA
The DNA here is from genome assembly GCA_015492355.1 of Deltaproteobacteria bacterium. Classification (GTDB taxonomy): domain Bacteria; phylum Desulfobacterota; class GWC2-55-46; order GWC2-55-46; family S146-73; genus S146-73. Next base: position 3,461 of record WGFF01000157.1, on the reverse strand, counting down.
GCCCTGGTATCTCCTCAAAACCCTCTCCCCTTTCGAGGGCTTTGATAAAATCGACCATTACCTCGTCAGACTCCCCCCTGAGCACATAATCGCAGTAGTTCAGAGCCTCTTCAGGCATGTATGTAACATGGGGTCCACCGATGAATACAGGTATGCCAGCCTTTCTTACGAGTTTTGCTATCTCGTAAGACCTCATCGCAGTGGACGTAATGGTGGAGATACCCACTGCATCCGCGGTGAGCACATCCTCAAGGTCGAGCTCTCCTATGCTTTCCACATAACTCTTCACCTGATACCCGGCCTTCTTAAGGAGGGTACCGAGTATAGGGGTACCGAGTCGCGGTAGAGGCATCCTGGAGAAGATATGGAAGTCAGGTGGATTCGGCTCTATAAAGACTATCTTTTTCATATTGCTCCTTTCCGTACATTAGAGTGGATATTAAATCATACTTGTCATGATGGTATATGTCAAGGGGTAAACCCCTGCATCCCAGAGATAGTATAGACACACTTACCACTTTGGATGCAGGAGAGATGAAACAAGGGGTGTAAAAAGACCTTGGATTAAAGGTTCTGGGGAAGGGAGTTTGAGGGAAGCCCCTTTTACAAAAGGGGTTTCCCTCAGGACTATCCATCTAAGATAGCACCGCCCTCAGGTATCTTCCTGTATGGCTTTCCTTCACCCTTGCGACCTCCTCTGGTGTGCCCTTGCAGACGATCCTTCCCCCTCTCTTCCCCCCCTCTGGACCGAGGTCCACTATGTGGTCTGCGGTCTTTATAAGGTCGAGGTTGTGTTCCACGATAAGTACTGTATTGCCTGAATCGACGAGCCTGCCGAGCACAGAGAGGAGTTTTTTTGTATCATCCAGGTGGAGTCCTGTTGTGGGTTCGTCGAGTATGTAGAGAAAGCCATCGGTGGATGTATCAGCCAGTTCCCTTGCTATCTTGAGCCGTTGAGCCTCTCCGCCTGAGAGTGTGGTTGCAGGCTGACCGAGCCTCAGGTATCCGAGCCCCACGTCCTTTATTATGGAGAACTTCTTTTGCAGGGTGTGGAGGTTGGGGAAGAAAGCCCCTGCCTCATCAAAGGTCATCTCCAGCACATCGTGTATGTTTTTTCCCCTGTATTTTATATCGAGCACCTGGGGTTTGTATCTCCTTCCACCACATGCACCGCACCTGGTGTACACGTCAGGAAGGAAATACATCTCGAGCCTTTCCATTCCCTCGCCCTTGCACACCTCGCACCTTCCCCCTGGTGTGTTGAAGGAGAAGTGTCCCGGGGTGAGTCCTGTGTTCTGCGAGGCAGGAAGGGAGGCAAAGAAGTGTCGTATCTCATCGAATCCACCGATATAGGTTACAGGGTTGCTCCGTGGTGTCCTTCCTATGGGTGCCTGGTCTATGAGTTTTACCCCTCTTATGTTCTCTGTCCCTTCGAGTGCCCTGTAGGGCAGTGGTTTTTCAGCCCTCATGCCCATCCTCAGAGAAAGGGCATTGTAGAGGGTATCCATTACAAGGGTGCTCTTTCCAGAGCCTGATACCCCTGTTATACAGGTGATGGTCTTGAGGGGTATTTTGAGGTCTATATTTTTGAGATTATTCCCCTCCGCACCCCTGAGGACAAGAAACCTCCCATCACCCTTCCTCCGCCATCTCGGCACATGGATGCATTCTTTTCCTGTGAGATAGGATGCGGTGAGTGTCCTTGCGGACCTGAAGAAATCCCTGGAAGGACCGCTCCATACAACCCTTCCTCCCCTGTCACCAGCACCAGGACCGAGTTCGATTATATAGTCCGATGCCCTTATGACAGAGGGGTCGTGCTCCACCACAACGAGTGTATTCCCCTGGGAGGAGAGTTTTTTAATCTGGTGGATGAGCATGTCTATATCCCTGGGATGGAGACCCACGGATGGTTCATCGAGTATGTAGAGCACACCTGAAAGGGACGAGGCAAGGTGGGTTGCAATGGTAACCCTCTGGGCTTCACCACCCGAAAGGGTCTTGGTGAGCCTGTCGAGGGTTATATAGCCCAGTCCGGTCTGATAGAGGAAGTCGAGCTTGAGGGTTATCTGCTTCATCACCTCCTTTGAGAGTTCCTGTTCGTAGGGGGTGAGTTCAAGGGTCTTGAAGAATTCCCTTGCCTCCTCTATGGTCATACTGCTTATCTGTGCTATATCCCTTCCGCCCACCTTTACATTGAGGGCTGTGGACTTGAGCCGTCTGCCACCGCACATCCCGCATGTAAACTGTCCCTTGTATTTTGAAAGGAAGACCTTTACATGGAGCTTGTATTTCTTGCCTTCGAGGTATTCGAAGAACTCATCTATCCCCTCGAAGTCGTCCGTTCCCTCGAATATAAGCCTTTTTTCCCTTTTTGAGAGTTTATAGAAAGGTTTGTCAAGGTCGATCCCGTAGTCCTCTGCGTATCTTTCCAGCTCCTCGTACCACCACCTGTAGGCAGGCTTTGTCCAGGGCTCAATGGCACCCTGTCTGAGGGAGAGCTCCTTGCGGGGTATGACCTTGTCCTCGTCATACCTGAGTATGTTCCCAAAACCCTTGCATTCAGGACATGCACCCACAGGATGGTTGAAGGAGAAGACAAGGGGTGAAGGGCGTTCAACCGTTATGTTGCAGTCCGTACACTTAAGGAGCCTCGAGAACCTGAACACCCCTTCTTCCAGCACCTCTATCCACATGTTGTCCCTGCCTTCCCTGAAGGCAGACTCTATGGATTCTACAAGTCTTGCACGGTCTTTGATGATAAGGCGGTCTGCAACAACGGATATGGTCTCCTCGCCTGTTAGGTCTGGCTTCTGCTCGCTTATGTCATATATCTTCCCGCCAGCCTTTATACGGATGAATCCCTTTTTGAGTAACCCTTCGAGGGTCTCATCCACCGTGCCTTTAAGTGGGATGTCAAAGCCAATGAGGGCGCGTCTGTTCTTGAATCTCCTTGCAAGTCCCTCTGCTATACCAGAGGGCTCGTGAGGCGATATCTCCCTGCCACAGCAAGGACAGTGCATCCTTCCCACCCTTGCAAAGAGCAGCCTCAGATAATCGCTGAGCTCAGTGGTCGTACCCACTGTGCTCCTGCTGGAACGTACCGGGTTTTTCTGCTCTATGGCTATGGCAGGACGGATGTTACGGATGGAATCCACAAGGGGTCTGTCCATCCTCTCAAGGAAAAGACGCGTATATGTGGAAAGGGACTCTATGAACCTCCACCTGCCCTCTGCAAAGAGTGTATCAAAGGCAAGGGAGGACTTGCCCGAACCACTTACCCCGCAGATAACAGTAATCCTGTTGTGGGGGATACGGAGATAGAGGTTTTTAAGGTTGTTCTGCCTTACCCCTTCAACAATGAGCTCGTCCACATCCCTTACAGGAGGGACCTCAAATGGCAGAATCCCGGTCTGTATAGAAGCCCTCTTCTTCATGGTGATAAAGGAATATTATACATC
>WGFF01000156.1 GCA_015492355.1 Deltaproteobacteria bacterium | reverse complement strand
CTATGGGAGTGAATTTTTAATTTATAAAACATAAAAGGGTAATTTGTCAAGTCTTTTTTACCCAGCATCTACCCCTAAAGGTACACCCAGCACCACCCGAAAGGGGTGGGAATCCCCATCTCCCTTCCAGAAAATTCCACTCAGGAAGATTACCTCCAATAAGCCCCACTCCCCCTCCAGATAAGAGGGGCAGGATACCCTCAACCCATCCTAACCCCACGCCATCTCCATGGCGGGGTTCAAAGGTATCACAGATACGTTCCCTACTGAACACCCTCCCTGCTTGAGCCCAGGAGGTATCCCTCTATAAAGGCGTCTATATTGCCATCCAGCACCGAATCCACATTACCCACCTCTATGCCTGTTCTGTGGTCCTTCACCAGTCTGTAGGGCTGGAGGACATAGGAGCGGATCTGGTTACCCCAGGCGATATCGCGCTTTTCCTTGTGGAACTCCTGCATCTTCTCTTCCTTCTCCTTGAGCTTGAGCTCATAGAGCCTTGCACGGAGTATCTTCATCGCTGTTGCGCGGTTTTTGTGCTGGCTCCTCTCGCTCTGGCACTGGACAACTATGCCTGTGGGGATGTGGGTTATGCGTACCGCAGAATCGGTCTTGTTTACGTGCTGACCACCCGCACCACTCGCCCTGTACGTATCTATCCTCAGGTCTGACTCGTTTATCTCTATGTCTATCCTGTCGTCTATCTCTGGATAGACGAATACAGATGCAAAGGATGTGTGCCTCCTCTTGTTCGCATCGAACGGCGATATCCTCACCAGTCGATGTATACCCGACTCTGCCTTGAGATACCCGTATGCGTACTCGCCTGTCACAGTGAAGGTAACCCCCTTGATACCTGCCTCCTCACCTGGCTGGTAGTCCACAATCTCTGTCCTGTAACCCCTGGTCTCAGCCCACCTGAGATACATCCTGAGGAGCATCTCCGCCCAGTCCTGAGCCTCTGTACCCCCTGCACCAGGGTGTATGGAGACTATGGCATTGAGCCTGTCGTTCTCACCTCCGAGTTTTCTCTCGATATCGAGCCTGTGGATTACCTTCTTTGCCTCTGTGAGTCTCTCCCCTGCCTCCATGGCTGTAGCGCTGTCCGATTCCTCACAGGCAAGGTCGAACAACACCTCTGCCTCCTCAAGGAGCCTGTCCGCATCGTCTACAACAGAGATGAAACCTTCAAGCTCTGCCTTCCGCTTCATGAGGGTCTGTGCCTTCTCCGGGTCGTCCCAGAGAGATGGATCGGTTGAAGAGGACTCTATCTTTTTGAGCTCCTCAACCTTCCTGTCTATCTCAAAGATACCTCCTTAGTTCATCGAACCTCGTCCTTGTCTCCTTGAGTTCCTCCCTTATCTCATCGAACATCCTCTTTACCTCCTTAAGCGTCTTTTTAGCCCCAAGGACCGAGCCCCAGAGACCACCACAGGGAACACAAAACACCCCATTGCAAAGAGGTCTCCGTACCGTGTATAAAGACTCTCCCTTCCCTGTCTCAACCCCACCCTGTGGACGATGAGTTCCTTTCTAAAGAGCCCGCTCCTTTCTATCACCCTTCCTGTGGGGTCTACTATCCCGCTAATACCCGTATTTGCCGCCCTTACAACAAAGGTCCTCGTCTCTACAGCCCGAAGGACCGCCATATCGAAGTGCTGATACGGTGCGGATGTCCTTCCAAACCATGCATCATTGGTGAGATTGAATATAACCTCTGCCCCACCCTCCACAAGACCGCGGGAGAGCTCAGGGAAGATGGACTCAAAACATATAATCACACCGTAACGGTGTCCCCCATATTCCAGTGGCTTGAACGCCAGACCAGGGCTGAAGTCTCCTATGCCAGTAACGAGTTTATCTACAAAGGAGAGTACCTCCCTGAAAGGTACGTATTCACCAAAGGGCACAAGGTGGACCTTGTCGTATCTATCAACAGCCCTACCCTCGGGTGAGAGAAGGAACACACTGTTGTAATACCTGTTGCGTCCCCCCTGCAAACTGTACGACGGTGCCCCAGCGAGGAGAATAACCCCGCTCTCCCTGAGCATATCCTCTATGAAGGAATCGAGCTCACTGTCTGTGCCGAGGTAGAAGGGAATGGCGGTCTCGGGCCATACCACAAGATCACTTCCCCTTTGAACAGCCCTTAAGGTAAGGTCTCTGTAGGTATCAAGGGTATAGTCCCTGTAATTACTGTCCCATTTTATCGACTGGTCTATGTTCCCCTGGGCTATACCTATGGTGATGGTATCCCATCCTTCGATCTCCCTTGCGATACCATCAATTCTCATATAACCATATATAACCACAGAAGTCAACACCACCAGGGTAGTTCCACCCATCCAGTAAATAGAGTGTACCTGCCATCTTCTGACCGCACCCTTAAGTAAAGAGAATATACACACATTCACCATGACCACCACAAAGGAGACACCCCATACACCTGTAATATCCCCTATCTGTACGACCGCTGGATAGACCACCTGGGAGTATCCCAGAGCCACCCATGGAAAGCCGGTAAATAAATACCCCCTCATGTACTCGCTTGCAACCCATAGGGATGGAACAAAGAACAGTGTAGCCACACCACCACCCTCCATACCATAGACCGTAACCGCAGAGAACAGTGCTGGATAGACCGCAAGATACGCAACAAGTAGCAACATCACCACACAGCCAACATAAAGGGGCACACCACCATAGAGGTACATGGAATGTACCACCCAGTAAACAGTGCCGAGAAAGAAAACACCCCCGGAGGTCCATCCCTTCAGGAACGCCCCCCGTGGTGTCTCACCATCTATGGCAAAGAAAAGGGGTACAAGGGCTATCCATGCAACTATCCCCATGCCAAAGGGGGCAAAGGAGACCACAAGGAGGATACCCGAGATGATGGCAAGTATATATCCCTTCATCTACCCACTGTGATATAGAATATCTTGAATACAAGAAGGGTAAGACCGGTGCCGAGGAGTGCACCGAGAACTACCTCGAATCGTGTGTGTATGCCGAGGAGAAGCCGTGAATGGCCTACCATGATAGCCATCACAAGGGAGAGGATGGTTATCAGGGGATCGAGGGTTAAGAGACTTATGGATGTCCATATAGAAAAGGCAAGGGCAGAATGCCCGCTCGGCATACCCCCGTGGAGGGGTCTGCCTCTGCCAAGGGTTGCCTTCGAGACCACAACGGATATAATGACGAGCAGAAGGGCTACAACCGCTATATGTCCTGAAAACACCCTTACCTCCCTTAGTACCCCACCCATGGGTTCGTATATGTACTTGGAGAATATCATGTATACCATTATAAGTACACCCACAGAGGATATGAGTACCGCCCCCGCGGATATATCCTTTGCATTCTTGGCTATTATGTGGTGCCTGTCCTCTATGAGGTTTACGGTCTCCTCGATGGCAGTGTTCATCATCTCTGCAAAAAGAAGGACGACTATTGATATGGAGAAGAGGACGAACTCTACTGTGGGAAGCCTCAAAAAAAGGCTCAGTATGAGGGCAACAACAGCAATACCATAATGATACCTTATATGTCTCTGCGTCCTGAAGGCATATATAACACCCTCTATCGCACAGTTGAGACTTTCGAGCCAGTCCTTGGGTCTGAACCTCTCCATCGCTCTGTCATAAAAGCGGGGAAAACCC
>WGFF01000155.1 GCA_015492355.1 Deltaproteobacteria bacterium | reverse complement strand
ATGTGTATAAGAGACAGCCCTTCCCCAAAACTTTTAATCTAAAGTTTTTCGGGAAAGGGGACTGGGGAAAACACCTTTTTATATGAATCATGCCTGTGATCGAGACCTGTCAGAGATTATCCCCTTGAGGAGGTAGAAGGTAGCTATAAGGATCCCTGAGAGAACGAGCAATACACTCGGACCAACTATAAGAAGTACACTCTTCTCTGCCTCTTCAAGCCCCATCACAGGGGTTCTGTAGCCCATGATTATCCATGAGAGGGGATAGGAGAGACTCCCTAAGCCGATAGATACAGAGGCAACGGTCTTTATCGGTTCAGGCACGTTAAGGAGGGCAAGTATAAGGGAGACACCTATTGTAAGAAGCCCCAGCCCCATGGCATGGAGATGCCCCCTTGTAAGCCTTGTATGCGCCATCTCTATAAGCGGGTCTTCGTGTGATGGGGCTTCATGGGTGTCCACGGCTGCCTTTTCACCGTGGTTGTGGGAATGCCCTTCGTGGTTGTGTGTGGTTGTAGGGCTATCCCCATGGTGTACCTCCACACCGTCGGTAAGGAAGAATCTCTCCTGGAGGAATGCCTCAAGCTGGCTTTCAAAGGTTTCGTGTATCCTTTCGTGCTGTGTGGCAAGAAACACAGCCCATGCCATGCCGAAGAGTATGCTCAAGAGTCCCAAAAAAAGCCCTATCCGTACCGGACGCAGGAGGTCATTGGTATACATAATATATATCTCCTTTCATGAAAGATGGTCTATCCCCTTGGCATCTCCTCGAGTTTGACCTTGAGGGTCGTCTCCCTTCCGTTACGTATCACCCCCACCTCCACCACATCTCCCACGTCATGACCGCTTATATATTCGTTAAGGTCGTCCATGGATTCGACCTTCTTGTTGTCGAAGGAGATAATCAGGTCTCCACCCACTGCAACGAGGAGATTGCCTATCCTCAAGTATCTACTTGCCCCCATGAGCCCTGCCTTGTCTGCAGGGCTATCCATGAACACCTCTGCAACGAGCACACCGGGTGAGGAGAGCCCGAGGAGTTCTGCAAGCTGGGGATCGACAGATTGTCCTGTTATACCGAGCCATGGTCTCGAGACATAGCCCTTTTCTATGAGCTGGGGTACCACCTTCTTAACAGTATTGACAGGTATGGCAAAGCCTATACCTATACTCGCACCCACAGGGCTGAATATGGCGGTATTGACCCCTATCATCCTGCCCTCTCCATCGAGCAGTGGTCCACCTGAATTGCCTGGATTTATGGCTGCATCGGTCTGTATGATACCGTGCATGAGCCTTCCATCGACGGACTTCATCGTCCTTCCAAGGGAGCTCACCACACCCACAGTGAGGGTATTCTCCAGGCCGAAGGGATTACCTATGGCGAGCACCTTCTGCCCCACCATAAGGGAACCTGAATCACCAAGTGGTATGGGCTTGAGTCTGTCGGGTGGTGCCTTTATTCTTATCACAGCGATGTCATTGCCCGGGTCTATACCGACTATCTCAGCCTCGTATTTACTCCCGTCAGAGAGTGTCACATCGAGCCGTTGTGCATCCTCCACAACGTGATAGTTGGTCACGATGTGCCCCTTCCTGTCGAATATGACACCAGAGCCTGCACCTGTCTCTGGTATGGGATTGTAGAAAAAATCATAGGAGATGGTGGTGCTTACTATGTTGACAACGCACGGGCTTATCTCCCTGTATATCCTTATGTTGGTCTCCTCCTCTGGCGTAATGGCAAATACACCACTGGAGGATAAAAAAAGGAACAGGAAAAGTCCCGAAGAGACTATACCCCCCATCCTGTACATCATCCCTCCATATATCCTTCAGAAGTACGGTTAAGCCCTCCACCCCTGCCCAGTGGACACAGGAAACCACCCCTTTGTAAGAGGTGTGCCATGGAGACCACAGGATACACATCCTTTTACAAAAAATTTTCTTTTATTTACTATACCACCATTGTGATTTTTTTCAATCCATGTAATATTTGTATACTATTGCTGTACGGTCTGTATGGTGGCATAATCTTAATGAGGGGTGGGGTATCCTTTTTTGGTCCTTTCAGCATCAAGGGAGGGTGTAAGATGACAAAGAGGCTTATCATTGGAGTGAGTATCTTCCTTATGTATGTTGTTACAGCAGGTGCCCAGGGGCTCGGTCTTCGAGAGCAGTTCATAGCCAATTATGTGGCGGGCAGGTTCCAGGAGCAGGTAGTACTCATCAAGAAGAACAAGGACAAGGTGCCTTCGGAGGTCAAGGCCCTCATAAAGGAGGCTATGTCAGGAAACAAGACCCACAAACAGCGGATGTTCCTACTCGATGTGGCTAATGCAATGGCATCCATGCACAAGCACTGGAACGGGGATGACAAAC
>WGFF01000154.1 GCA_015492355.1 Deltaproteobacteria bacterium | reverse complement strand
CTGTGACACTCCTGTAATCAGGGGACGCATTAACAGCACCACTACCACATCCATTGCCATTGCAAGCTCAGTCATATTCCTGTCCCATCCCGTGCAGGTACAGGCAGTTACATATATAACCCAGAGATTCACATCCCTTGCAACACTCTTCTACCTGATGTCCATTCTTTTCTACATAAAGGCAAGATTGTCCCTCAACACGGATAGAACATCTCCAGTGGTATACCTGTACTCTGTTGTGGCACTTATATCCGCTGTACTTGCACAGAAGACAAAGGAGATAAGTTTTACCATTCCCTTTGTGGTGATTATGTTTGAGTTTATATTCTTCAGAGGCAGGCACAATGGTACATGGTTGAGGATTCCTTTTTATCTTATCCTTCTTATAATTCCCCTTACCATCCTGTGGTCAGGTGATGGGACCGACTGGATAGAGGATTCGCTGAGACAGCTCAAGCTGAATGAGGCATTCTTACTGCCGAGGGAGGTGTACATCCTCACGCAGTTCAGGGTCATCATGACGTACATAAGACTCCTTTTTCTTCCCGTTGGTCAGCGCTTTGACTATGATTATCCACTTTCGCATTCACTCCTTGAACCATCTACCTTCTTATCGTTCCTTTCTCTTGCAGGGCTCTTCTTGAGTGCCATCTATATACTTGGTATATCCTGGAAGGGTGGCAATCATTATGGGATCTTCTTCTCAGCGGGTATTTTCTGGTTCTTCATAACCTTGTCTGTAGAATCCTTCCTCGTTCCCATAAAGGATGTGATTTTTGAGCACAGGATATACCTGCCCTCTGTAGGCTTTATAATGGCTTTTGTATCAATGGTTTTTTATGCCTTTGAGTTTTTTATTAGTAGATATAGATGGAGGGTCTCCGTCACATCATTTCTATGTGTCTTTCTTCTCGTAGTATGTCCACCCCTCTTTTTTGCCACCCATAAGAGGAATCAGGTATGGAGTGATGAGATGACACTTATGAACGATGAGGTGAGTAAATCACCGGGTAAGCCCAATGTATATTATGTAAGGGGCATTGCGTACCTTGAAAGAAAGATGTACGAAGAGGCTATCAGGGACAACACAAAGGCAATCTCACTACGTCCTGACTTTGCAGAGGCATACAATAACCGTGGGCTTGCGTATGCAGGACTGGAAAGATACGAACGGGCAATAGATGATTTTTCAATGGCGATACGCCTGAGCCCTAACCATTACAAGGCATATATAAATCGTGCCATTGTCTTAATGAGGCTCAAAAGATACGAGGATGCCCTTGGTGATATCTCAAAAGCCATGGAGGCAAATCCATCATTTACCACGTGGCTCCTTACCACCCCTGCAATGGATACGATAATGGAAGAACTAAACAATATCTGCCACAAGAATAGAATAAAAGGTTGTGAGGTTGTCGATAAAGCCATTTTGCTCAAAAGGTATCCAAAAGGGATATGAAAAAAGACGTAGATTCAAATAGAGCCTTCTTTTTTCCAGAGCTCGATAGGTTGACAGACTGGGTATGGCCCCTGGTCCTTCTCCTCGGACTGGTACTGCTCCTGGAACTTCTCGATGAGAAGTTCTCATACGTGCTGGTTGCTGACAGTGCGCATTACATACTGCTCGCACGCTCCATAGCAGAGGGATATGGGTACAGTGATATCCACATACCAGGGAATCCACCACATACCCTGTATCCACCCATCCTTCCGCTCCTTTTAAGCCCGTTTTTCTATCTATTCGGTTACAACTTCCTGTGGATGAAGCTCCTCATAACAGGCTTTGCCATTGCATCGGTATATGTAATAAAACATCTTTTTAAGGAATATGGAAACAGGTCCATAGGCACCATGCTTGCTCTGCTCGTAATTACAAATTACCTCTGGCTCTCACTTACAAGGGAGATACTATCCGAGATGCCATACATGTTCTTTTCTCTATCAACTATCTATCTCCTGAGGAGATACGAGAATACAGGTAGATTGGATCTATCGAGGATGATGCTCCTGGTTGTACTGCTTGTCCTTACCTACTTTACCAAGGCGATAGGCATAAATCTTTATATGGCGGTTGTAGTCTATTTATTTGTACGAGCGGATGAATACGGACTCTCCAGAAGAGAGGTGGTGTTTCTGGCTATAGCAGGAATAGTCCCATTCATCCTGTGGAATATCAGGGGTTTATTCGCTGGTGGTGAGATGAGCTACCTTTCCATATTCTTTCAATCTGACTTCTACGATGAGGAAAAGGGCGGACTCGGTCTGCTGGCATTCCTTGAACGATTGAGTGGAAATATTTTTATGTATCTGAGGTGCATCGGCGTAATATTTATGGTCAGCCATTTCAAATCCATATTTGTATCTCCACTCAGCACCGTGATGGTATCGCTGAGTATAGTTCTTGCAGTAACTGTCATTGCAGGGCTTTGCTACGAGATATACCATTCAAGGGACCTCAAGGCAATGTATACGATGTTTTATCTCCTCATGTTGATAGCATGGCAAGTATACGGAAGTGGAGATGCGATAAGGTATCTCATGCCCGTGTTGCCGTTTATATACTACTATTCCACTGTGGGTATCTACATCATGGCGAGATTGGTGCCATCTACGGCTACTGCGGGTTTCAACAGGGTGTCCATGCTACTATGTTGCCTGTTCCTCGTGATGAATTTGGCTCATATAAGGATCATGCTGAATCCAGGTACAATGGGTAGACAGCTCCATGCAACAGCAAACATACTGTCCACAAGCCTGTTAAGAAACATAGAAACCCTAACACCTGAACTCCTAACGGGTAGACGTCTTTCAGGCTCATTGTCGTGTTTCGATGAGTATATTCGCTCAGCATGGATACTGAAGGAGGTATCCTCGCCAGGTGAGGTCATAATGACCCGTAAGCCAGAACTCATAGCCATGATTACTGATAGATACGCAGTGAGGTTTCCCTATACCAAGAGGATCGACAGAATAGCCCGCTTTGTAGAAGATATGGGGGTTGACTATATACTGATAGATAGATGCTACGAAGAGACAGAAAGGTATCTCTTCCCGTTTATCAGGGCTCATGAGGACATGTTTTCTGTGCTGAAGCCTTACTATACTGTCCTTAAGATCAAATAGGATAAAGAACGATCGATAGAGGCGAGGGTGGACACTATACAGGGTCCTCCAGTATTATATGGGATCACCATGTAAAAACCTAACCCCCTGGGCTTCCCGCTATCTCCACTATCTCCACTGATGTATGCCCGAATACCTGGAATCGATTTGTCTTTATCTTTATGTCACAGGGATTGCAGTGCCCGTAGAAATGGCAAACCCTGAAGACATCCTCTATTTGAAAATCGGGATCGAGTATGTGTCCTGTGGGAGGTCTACCCTCGTAGAGGTCACTGTGGCACCTGTAGATACTGCCATCACTTCCTATGATGAGTTCCGTTGTTTTGCACATAACAGTTCTGGTGGACTTCTTCTCGCAGGCATCCTTGTATCTGTAAGTGCCGTATAGCCTCCCCTTGTATTCTCCAAGGAATTCCTTGAGTCTAAAATCTATCCCCAGAGACTTACATCTCTCCTGTGCCCTGGCTATCTCATCCATCCATTCAGGGTGTGTACACGCCCATATACCTATACTGAAGCCTGCATCCATAAGTTTAAGGGTCTTTTTGATGAGGGGATCGAGATCCATTACCTCAGGGTGATAACTCACCCTTATGGATGCATAGGGTGCGTTCCTTTTAAGTCTCTCAGGGTTTACACACCTTATAAACTCGTCCTCATTGAATTGAAGGTTGGTAAGTATATCTATATGGATCTCTGGTTTTATGTTGTTTATTATATATATAAAGTCCCTGTGGAGGCTCGGCTCCCCACCCTGAAGGGTTACAGGCAGGTCGTCTCTTGAGACTATTCTGTTGATCCCCTCTACCCAGTCCCTACCAGAGAGATGTCTCTTCACAAACCCGTCTCTACCGAAGTGATTTATGCAGTAACTGCATTTGAGATTACATGCAAGGGTGAGAAAGATCGCTATATAGTTATAATTCTCAGGTATTACTACAGGCTTTAGACTCATCGTACATATCCTCCCTGAGTTGTTCGCATACTGCTGTAAAGACCCTTTCAGGGCTTATATCATACATGCAGCTCCTTCCCCTCGTACATACAGTGCTCATACATGGCATGCATTCAAGGTCTCCCTCTGGCAGTAGTTTAACACCCTTTTTTACATACACCTCACTTGCAATGGTTGGTCCAAATAGTGCGACTATCCTTTTACCGAGTGCATGTGCTATATGGAGCCCAAGGCTATCGTTCGTTACCACCACCTTCACCGAGTTTATCCACTCTATGTACTCCTCTATGGAATCAAGCCCTCTCTGCCACGATATGGTATGGTTCTCTCCCACAAGCCTTTCCAGCCTTTTCCAGTACTCCATGGGCCATGCCTTCAGGGGCCATTTCCTTCCCACGTGATAGTTGAATCCCACGTCATGGGTAACCTTAGAAGTCGGTTTATACCCCAGATAGGGCATCTCACCCTTCCATCTCCCACCCACCATCTCGAAGAGGAGTTCCTCCCAGTATTTCTTGTTCCTGAGTTTGTCCCTGGGATTGGTACATATCTCAAGGACACGTTGCGAACCATCATAAGCCTTGGCAGTACCTGTATCAGGGTCGAACCTGAACCCGTATCGCCTCCAGGCATTGAGGGAGTCTGCAAAGGCACATATACCTGCAACCTTCTCAAGGTTTATAATCGTATCGAACCTTTCAGCCTTGAGTTGAAGCACTGTTGTAAGGTCATAGGGAAGTATCCTCTCTATATATGGATTACCCCTCAGGAGGGGTATCGCCTTCTCATCGACGAGCCATGTTACACGGGCATCCCTGTAGAGATTGAGAAGTACGGTACTCCTCAGCACATCACCGAGGCTCGTGGTACGGCTTATCTCGCCCACGAGGGTCTCTGAATAGCCTAGCTTTATGATAAGGACCTTTTCGCCCTTTCTATGGTCTGCCCCTTTCCTTTCCATTTTTCCTGCTCACATCCCTTGCAACATCCATAAGTATCCTTACAGGATGCAATCCCTTTTTCATGAGGGTGTGTCTCCTTATGAGATATTCAAGTATGGAATAGCTCCTTATAAAAAGCGCACCACGCCTGTAAAGATACACCGTATCAAGGAGCACATGGAATACAAGCCCCAGGAAGATGACCGTAACTACCTCTGAACCAGTCACTATGGAGAGAATAAATACACAGGTAAGGAACTCTACAGTGTGGAATATCTCGATACTTAGAAAACCCGGTTTGTTCCAGTATCGTTCGAGTTCATTGTGGTACCTGAACATCCCCTTTAGACTGATGTCTTCAAGCCCGTTGTGATAGACAAAATCCAGATAGTGATCCGTATCTATGAGTACGGATGCCAGAAAAAAGGCGAGAGCCTCTACACCCACAAATGGAGTTATAACGGCTGCTGCAAGTCCACCCAGTATTACATGGTCCCTCGGACTCATTACACGCCTCCTGGAAGATATGTTTTTCGAGATGTGGAAAACGAAGATGCCTTCTGTTGAAGAGACCCTGCTGGGGTTAAAATTGTTCAGAGGTGAAAAACTCTCACGATGGGAAAGGCCTGTGGAGGTCTTTCCATTCAACAGACTGTTCAACCATCCCAGAAATCACTCCACCAGACAAAAAGAGCCACTATTTATATATTAGCACAAACATGGTCCTTTAACAATATTATCGGCAGAACCATGGACAAACTGTACCTGTTAAGGGGTTGAGTTACGGGATAAGTCCTGGGAGGTATAAGGGAGACGGGGGTCAGGGTATTCAAATGGTGAAACGTGGTCGGGCACGTATACCAGTACCCGCCAGAGCGCAGTATCTCATAAAAAACCTTGACACATACCGTAGTTATCTTATATTATAAGAGTCTTTATTTAAAATCCCCAATCTGTTAAAATTGGGGCAGGGTGTTTCCTGTAGAAGAAGGTGGCAGTCCTTATCCTTTCCGAGGCTATGAAATGGCTTCATAGAATGGGACGGTGGCAGGGGCAGGGGGTATATTACAGGAGGCTCTTCCAGAATCTTCTGGTGTTGCCTCAGGACTAAAATTCTCCCTGATGAGGGGAGGTTCTGTTTTTTTGGACAACTGGTATGCTTGAGGGACTTACAGACAGGTTCAGAAAGGTCTTAAAGAACGTAAAGGGGCATGGAAGGCTCTCTGAGTCGAACATACAGGAAGCCCTGAGGGAGATAAGGCTCGCCCTCCTTGAGGCTGATGTAAACTTCAGGGTGGTAAAGGATTTTGTATCCTCTGTCAAGGAAAAGGCTCTCGGTAAAGAGGTGCTCGAAAGCCTTACCCCGGGCCAACAGTTCACAAAGATAGTACACGATGAACTTACAGGGCTTCTGGGGGGTTCAGCTGTAGAGCTTGAACTGCGTGGTGGTCCAGCAGTGGTTATGCTTGTGGGGCTTCAGGGCTCTGGTAAGACCACCACCACCGCAAAGATTGCAAGGCTCCTCAAGGGACGGGGAAGGAATCCATACATAGTGCCTGCAGACCTCTCAAGACCTGCGGCAGTGGTTCAGCTCAAAAGGCTGTCAGAGGAGATAAGGATAGACTGTTTTGATTCGGATGGTTACAGAGACCCTGTCGGGCTCTGCAAGGAGGCACTGAGATTTGCGGGTCTTAAGGGCTACGATACCCTTATTGTCGATACTGCTGGAAGGCTTCATATAGATTCTGCGCTCATGGAGGAGTTACGCTCCTTGAAGGCGGTTCTAAAACCGTGTGAGGTGCTGCTTGTTGCGGATGCCATGACAGGACAGGATGCGGTAAATACAGCAAGGGGTTTTAACGATGGTGTGGGCATAACAGGGGTGATACTTACAAAGCTCGACAGCGATGCCAGGGGTGGGGCTGCCCTTTCCATGAGGGTCGTTACAGGCAAGCCCATAAAGTTCATAGGCACGGGCGAGCGTGTGGATGGGCTTGAGGTATTCCATCCCTCAAGGCTTGCAGGCAGGATACTCGATATGGGCGATGTACTCACCCTTATAGAGAGGGCAAGCTCGGTTATAGACGAAAAGAAGGCTAAGGAGCTGGAAGGGAAGTTCAGAAAAAGTATCTTCACCTTGGAGGATTTTAAGGACCACCTCCAGCAGATAAAGAAGATGGGCTCCCTTGAGAGCATACTCTCCATGATACCAGGGTTCAATGCCCTGAAGAAAGAAAAGGGTATTGATGTGGACGAAAGGGAGATTGTCAAGGTGGAGGCTATTATAAACTCCATGACCAAGGAGGAAAGACTCCGTCCTGAATGCCTCAATGCAAGTAGAAGGCTCAGGATAGCAAAGGGCAGTGGTACCAAGGTACAGGATGTCAACAGATTGATAAAGCAGTATCAGATGATGAAGAAGATGATGAAGAGATTTAAAAAGGCGGGTCCTGGAGGGCTCAGGGGGCTTTTTCAGAACTGGATATAAAGGGCATGGGCGGTCTCTCGCAACTGTAAACCAAAATCTGGCAACAAGGGAGGTGATGGTATATACGATGGCAGTAAAGATAAGACTGGCAAGGCATGGAAGCAAAAAGAGACCATTTTATCGCATTGTGGTCGCAAATTCTGAATCTCCCAGGGATGGCAGGTTCATCGAGATCGTAGGTACATACGACCCTTTGAAGGATCCACCACGCATAGACCTGAAGGCAGAGAAGGTGGTTGAGTGGCTCAAAAGGGGTGCGGAACCTACAGATACTGTCAAACAGATCTTCAAAAAGGCAGGTATTACCAAGAAAAGCCAAAAGGCTGCATAATCCAAGTACAAGATCATGCGGGAGGAGGTAGAAATGAAAGAGCTTATAGAGCATATTGCAAAGGCACTTGTAGATCATCCTGATCAGGTAAGGGTAGCTGAGGTGGAGGGAGAGAAGACCTCAGTTATCGAGCTTGCCGTGGCTAAGGAGGACCTTGGCAAGGTAATCGGAAAGCAGGGCAAGACCGCAAGGGCTATAAGGACTATCCTGACCGCGGCTTCAACAAAACTGAAGAAGAGATCGGTTCTGGAGATAATTGAATAGCAGGGACGATACCGACACTGTCCCGGTTGGCAGGGTAGTTGGTGTCCATGGCATCAGGGGAGAGTTAAAGCTCGTACCTTACAGTGGTGAGTACGACTTCCCGTGGAGGGTGGTGTTTGTTACCTTTAAGGGGCAGAAAAGAACCTGTACAGTATCCTCTACACGTACCCACAAAAAGGTAATTCTTGTAAAACTCGATGGTATAGATACCAGAACCGATGCAGAGTCCCTTGTCGGTGCTGAGCTGAGCATCCTTAAAAAAGACCTTCCCGAGCTCCCCGAAGGGGAGTACTACTACCATGACCTGGAAGGAATGGGTGTCTGGACAGAGGATGGGGAGTATCTGGGTAGAATCATCCACATACTCTCCACAGGAAGCAATGATGTATATGAGATTACAGGACCAAGGGGAGAGATACTCATTCCTGCCATAAAGGATGTGGTTGTGGAGGTGGATGTGGAAAGGAAAAGGATGACCGTTCGTCTCCTTGAAGGGCTACTGCCAGAAGACAAGTAGGACAGGGATGCGGTTTGATGTTCTGACCCTCTTTCCAGACTTCTTTACCTCACCCCTCAAACAGAGTATCCTGGGGAGGGCTATAGAAAGAGGGTTTTTGGAGGTCAGGATACACAACATAAGGGATTTTACCACAGACAGGCATAGGACGACAGATGATTATCCCTATGGCGGTGGACCAGGGATGGTCATGAAGGTTGAGCCAGTGGTAAGAGCCCTTGAATCTATAGTCCCTCACAGAGATGACAGCACAAAGGTCATACTTACAACCCCACAGGGGGAACTCTTTGATCAGGCTAAGGCAAGGAGGCTTGCGGAGCTTGAAAGGATAGTCATTGTGTGCGGAAGATATGAGGGGATTGATGAGCGGGTACGGGAGTTTGTGGATATAGAGGTCTCTGTTGGAGATTATGTGCTCACAGGTGGAGAGATACCAGCCCTTGTCCTGATAGATGCTATCGGGAGGCTTGTGGGGGGTGTGGTCGGGGATGTGGACTCTGTAAAGGATGAATCCTTCTCAAGGGGATTACTCGAATACCCACAGTATACAAGGCCAGAGGTGTTCAGGGGGCTCAGGGTACCGGGTGTACTTCTATCAGGCAACCACAGTGAGATAGAACTGTGGAGACGAAGGGAGAGCTTGAGACGTACACTCCAGAGGAGACCTGATCTGCTTGAGAAGGCAGAACTCACAGAAGAGGAAAAAAGGATAATAGATACCCTTAAGCACCATACAGAAGATAGACATCGCAGGGATACACCACAGTAAGGAGGAAAAGGGATATGGGAGTAGTTAAAGATATCGAAAAGGACTACATCAGGACAGACCTTCCAGAGTTCAGACCAGGTGATACTGTTGTCGTGAACGTGAGGATAAAGGAGGGTGATAAGGAGAGGCTTCAAGCCTTTGAAGGCATCGTCATAAGGAAAAGGGGTGGAGGGCTCAGGACTACATTCACCGTCAGAAAGGTATCCTATGGTGTGGGTGTAGAGCGGATATTCCCCCTCCATTCACCGTCCATAGAATCCATAAAGGTCAAGAGCAGGGGCAGGGTACGGAGGGCAAGGCTCTACTATCTGCGTAACCTCGTGGGCAAGGCAGCAAGGGTCAAGGTAAGAGAAAGGGGAAGATAGAATCCCTTGCCCCACAGGGGAGTCCTTATGACACCTTTGAGGGACATGGATTCCTGTGAAAGGGAGGCTCACCTTAAAGGATACAGGCTCACAGCAGGGGTGGATGAGGCAGGCAGGGGTCCACTTGCAGGACCTGTGGTTGCAGCAGCGGTCATACTTCCATACCCCTCTTTTATCCCGGGTATAGACGACTCCAAGAGGCTCACACCTGAAAAAAGGGACTCACTGGTCTTCGAGATTTTTAGGGAAGCTATTGCAGTGGGTGTGGGGGTTGTGTGGACAGATGATGTGGACAGGATGAATATACTCAGGGCTTCGCTACTGGCTATGGAGAGGGCGGTCAGGGCACTCAAGCCACAGCCCGATTTTCTACTCATAGATGGTCCCCGTACAATAGCCCTTCCTGTGCCTCAGAGGGCAGTCGTATCAGGGGATAGAAAGAGCATAACCATTGCCTCTGCCTCTATCATTGCCAAGACCACACGTGACAGGATAATGCACGCCTATCACAGACTCTACCCGTCCTTCAACTTCAGTAAACACAAGGGATATCCCACAGCAGAACATATAAGTGCCATAGAGAGTAACGGGCTTACACCCATTCACAGAAAGACCTTCAACTGGAGGGGACGGAGGAGGGCTTGAGCCGGGACAGGGAAACACTATGGAAAAGGGGAGAGCATGAGGCTGTAAGATATCTTGAGAAATACGGCTACAGGATAATAAAAAGAAATTATAGATGCAAATACGGCGAGGTGGACATAATAGCAGAACACAAAAGAACCATAGTATTTGTTGAGGTCAAGGCAAGGGGCTCGCACCTTTTCGGTGGACCGTTAGAGGCAGTGAACCCAAGGAAGAGAAACTCCATTCTCATGACATCGCTCACCTTTCTCAAGGAATACGATTACACGGACAGGGATGTAAGATTCGATATCATAGGTGTTGAACTTAAGGAAAAGGGTCTTTCCAT
>WGFF01000153.1 GCA_015492355.1 Deltaproteobacteria bacterium | reverse complement strand
CCACACATCCATACTCAAAAGGGAGGTAGTCAGATGTATGAAAAGTTTTTCTACCTGAAGGAAAAACCCTTCCACATCACGCCTGATCCGAGGTTTCTCTATCTGAGTTCAAAGCACAGGGAGGCTATAAGTCTCCTTAACTTCGGTATTAACAGGCGGGGGGGGTTCATACTCCTTACAGGTGAGGTGGGTACTGGAAAGACAACACTCTGTAGGGCCCTTCTCGATCGGCTACCCGAAAACACAGAAACAGCCCTTGTGCTGAACCCACTCCTTTCTGCAAAGGAACTCCTTGTGACCATAACCCAGGATTTTGGGCTCAAGGTAGGGGCAGACTCTGTAAAGGCGCATCTGGACGCACTCAATGAGTTCCTTCTCAAGAAGGCATCCACAGGTGGCAATGCGGTTGTTATCATCGACGAGGCACAGAACCTGAACTACAAGACCTTCGAGATGATACGTCTCCTTTCAAACCTTGAGACAGAAAAGGAAAAACTCCTCCAGATAATCATTGTGGGACAGCCAGAGTTACGAGAGAAACTCAAGCGCTCAGAGCTGAGACAGCTCAACCAGAGGATAACCGTCAGATATCACCTCGAGTCACTGAACTACGAAGAGACAGAGGCATACATCCAGAACCGCCTCTTTGTTGCAGGGGGAATGGGAGCGGTCAGATTCACATCCTCTGCACTTAAGGCTATATTCGAGGCAAGCAAGGGTATACCACGCATAATAAATATAATATGCGACAGAACACTTACCGCAGCCTTTGTGGAGGAGAAAAGAGAGATAGACGTGGATACGGTAAAAAAGGCACTCGAGGAACTCGAAATGGAGGGCAGTATCACCACAGCCCACGCATACATGCCAGCCTATCTGCGATACGCACCACACATAGCGATATCTGTATTCGCAGTGGCGATAATAGTGGGGATTATATGGGGACCATCCATACTCGCTCCCCTTCTTAAGAACTATTTTGGAAAAGGTATTATCACAGCAAGCCATGGGGTGATGCCATGAGTCTTATATACCAGGCATTGAAAAAGCTCGAGTCCATACGCAACGGGTACAGTTATTCAACAGGAGAGCACACAGCAGATGGAATAAATGTAGAAAAGAGGCATTCCCGTTTTCTGGTAATAGGGATCTTGTCCCTGATAGGTCTCTCCGTGCCCTTTATCCTATATCTTTACTCAGGGCTATTCCACAGGGGGACAGACCATATCAAGGTGTCAGCACGGCACATCCTCGATACCCAGCTCACACTCCAGGACCCTGCAACCTCTGCAATGGCTCTCAACAGAAAGGGTGTGGAACTCTTCAAGATGGAAAGATTTGCAGACGCACTCCTTGAGTTCAAGACAGCGGTTGAACTTGAGCCAGAGAATCCAGTGTTCCGGAACAACCTTGGATTGACCTACATGAAACTGGGAGAGATAGACCGTGCGGAGGAGGCGTTCAGAAAGGCTGTTAGCCTCAAGGAGAACTATCCCGAGGCACTGAACAACCTTGGAGCTATACTCAACAAAAAGGGGGAGCACCACAAAGCCATAGGGCTCTTTAAGAGGTCTCTCGAACTGAAGCCAGACTATCCAGACCCCTATCTCAACATGGCAATAGCCCTCGAACAGCTCGGAAGATACACGATGGCTATAGAGCGGTATCAGGATTTCCTGGGGCTCAAAGACAGGGATACCTCCATGGACGAGAGGATAAAGAAAAAGATAAAAAGGCTCAAGTCCCTGGTTATCGTAATGAACAGGGAAGGATAGGCAAGGATGTTTTCCCTCTGGGGCGGTAATCTTCTTGGTATAGATATAGGTTCCCATTCCATCAAGGCTGTGAAACTGAGGGGCAAAAGGGGCTCATACACCCTGGAGAAGGCAGCGTGGACGAGGATCCCAGAGGCAGAGGGTGAACGGTCTATCGGGAGTGTGCTCCTCGGTTTTCTCAAAAACCACAAGATAAAGGACCGCACGGTCGCCTCTGTCATATCAGGACAGTCCGTAACCGTAAGGCACCTCTATCTTCCACACATGCCTGAAAGGGACCTCAAAGAGGCTGTAAAATGGGAACTGAGAAGGGAGATGTCATTTCCGTCCAATGAGCTCATAGTGGACTATGTTGTTACAGGTGGCGGTGGAGAGAACAAACTTTCGCTCATGGTGTTCGCCACAAGGAAAGGAGATGTGAATGAAATAGTGAAGGTTTTTAAGGAAGCCTCCATCGATCTGATGGTGCTCGATGCGGTACCAACAGCCATGCTATCTGCCTTCGATATAAACAACACCTGGGAGAAGGGGGTTAACTATGCGATGCTCGACCTGGGGGCTTCAGGTACCACCCTTGCCATCTTCAAGGACAGGTGCCTCGGTTTTGTAAGGGAGATATCCTTCAGTGGCAATGGACTTACACAGTCGATAATGGATGCACTCTCTTTACCACATGATGATGCAGAGGGTTTGAAGATAAGCTGTGGGGTTTCTTCAACCGATGAGGAAAGGGGAAGAAAGGTAAGAGAAATACTCCTCCCCCTTATAGACGGGCTCGTAACAGAGCTCCACAGGTCTTTTGATTATTATCAGGCTCAGTTCAGACAGGGTGGGATAAGCAGGGTATTCCTTTCAGGTGGTACGGCAAGGCTTAAGGGGCTTGATACCCTGCTTTCTGAACTTCTTGGGATACAGTGCTTTGTAGATGATCCATTCAGGGGTGTAAGGCTTCCAGGGCATATAGATACAAGGGCACTCGGCTCTGTCGCACCCTATCTCACCATCGCAACAGGACTTGCCACAAGAAAGGTTGCGCTGTGATTAAAGGAATAAACCTTATACCAGAGGAACTCAGTAGATACTACCGTCTGAGAAAATGGAGAAGGATTATCATCTTCTTTTCGTGTGTGTACGTCATCTCCCTTGCCAGTATCTTTATGTATCAGAGATATCTCATATCCCAGAAGATGGTAGAACTCAAGAGGCTTGTGGTGGAAAAGGAGGTCCTTGTTGCAAAAAGCCAGGAGTATACAAGGATTCTACAGAGGATACAGGACATACAGAGAAGGGAGGAGGAGATAAAACGTAGATTCGCCTTCCTCTCCGAGGTTGAAAAAAAGAGGATTACCTGGTCAGGGATGCTCAAGAGGATAAGTAACGATATCCCTGACGGTGTATGGCTCAGGGGTATGTCCACATCTGATATAGAAAAGACAGAGGGCAAGAGGATAAGGTTCCTCGGCAGTGCGGTATCTAACAGAGGGGTTGCGGAGTTTATTTTCACAC
Source organism: Deltaproteobacteria bacterium (assembly GCA_015492355.1). GTDB lineage: Bacteria > Desulfobacterota > GWC2-55-46 > GWC2-55-46 > S146-73 > S146-73. The sequence goes on along the minus strand of WGFF01000153.1, from coordinate 2,733 downwards.
TCGAAAATTCCCCTATATTCGGTGACATCTCACTCGCATACCTGCAAAAAAGGGAGCAGGATTCAATAACAGTGTACGACTTTGAGGTCCATGCAAATCTACAGAGGACAGACGGGATAATATATGAATGAGACGCTTTCGAGGTTATTCTCTGATGTTGACATCGCCTCCATCGGTGAGTTCAGAAAGGAGATACTCGGCATACTCATACTCCTGTCATTCACCTTTTTCTTCTACAGATTTGTATACATGAAGAACACCCTTGAACTGAGAGAACACGAAGGAAAACTGAACGTACTCAAGGGTGAGATAACACGTATAAGGAACGAGATAAAGGCAACAGAGGAGTTAAAAAGGAGACTCGTTCAGGTGAGCGGGGAGCTCAGGCGCACAGAAAAAAGACTCGAAGGACTGAAGGAACGACTGCCCACTGAAAAATACATCTCGAGCATACTCAACGAGATAGCAGGCAATGATGTTGTGGACAGGGTGCGTGTTCTTTCCATAAAGCCCCTCCCTCCTGAGGACAAGGGCGAGCTCCTAAGGCTCCCCTTCCATGTGAATCTCGAATCCTCTTTCATCCCTTTCGGGCGTTATCTGGAGAGACTCGAAGGGCTTAAGAGGTTGATGATAGTCGACAATTTTCGTATAGAGGCAAAGGACGAGGAATCCGGACTCCTTAACATTCAGATATTTTTGAGCACCTATGTACTTGGCTATGGCAAGTAGATCGAAATCACTGAATGGGATGGAGCGGACTTTTACCAAAAGTCCCCCGCACTGTCTGGTCATCCTGATACTATTTATCTCTATTCCACTGTTTCTGAGCCCTGTCCACGGAGAAGATACATCCCTTTCCTTTACCGATGAGCTCCCGCCCACCAAGAAGCCCGATATACCGTGGGGCAGGGACCCGTTTGTACCAGCCATAAGGGGTGTGCGAGCACCAGGGATGAGGCTCGTTGCCATCTTCTACAACAAGGAGAGACCCTCAGCCATAATAGATAACAGGATAGTCTATATCGGCAGTGTCATCGACGGTCAAAAAGTTATTGATATAAGAGAGGGGCATGTTATACTTCAGGGTAAAGAGGGCAGGATAAGGCTTGAAATCGCTGACATAGCGGGGATATCCGATGAAAGGAAATAGGGTATTTATCCTCTCCCTTTGTTTTGTTCTCCTTGTCTCAGTGGGTTCAAGCCTCTTTGCGCAACCCGATAAAGGACAGATAGTAGAGAGGCTCGAACAGGACATAAGGCTCTTTACCATTGAGGTGCGGGAGGCTGATATAAGGGATGTACTGCGGGCACTTGCCCAGCAGAACGACCTGAATATCATAATAGGTGAGGGTGTGGAGGGAAAGATAACCCTTACCCTCAAGAACATCACCTTCAAGGATGCCCTTGAGGTCATACTCAGGGCTTATGGTCTTGCATACAAGGTACAGAACAATGTCCTCTGGGTCGGCAAGGAAGGGGATATAAAAGAGGAGGTGGTGGTAGAGACCATCCGCCTTAACTATGCTGATCCACAGATGATAGTGTCGCAACTCAAGCCGGTATTGAGTGAACAGGGCTCTGCAGTCCATGATGAGAGGACGAGTTCTGTCATAGTGAAGGATGCACTTGAGAACATAGAAAAGGCACGGGACCTTATAAGGACCCTCGATGTGCAGAGCGAGCAGGTACTCATAGAGGCACGGATAGTGGAGGCGAATACAAACTTCACAAAACAGCTCGGCATACAGTGGGGCGGACAGTACGCATCAGGGGGGGATGTAATGGGTGGGAGCTCTCTGCTTCAGAATCAATTTGCAGAGAGGAATTTTGTGGTTAACATGCCAGCAGATATGCCCACATCAGGGCTCGGTCTTGTGATAGGGAGCCTTACAGACAACCTTGTACTCGATGTGGAACTATCTGCAGCAGAGTCAGAGGGTCAGCTCAAGATAATCTCGAGCCCAAAGATATTCACACTCAATAACGAATCAGCAACCATCCACAGCGGACTCACATTCCGTGTAAAGCTCTCGCAGGCACTCCTTACAGGTCAGCAGGGAGGATACGTAACCACAACCACAGGTGTTGGCGGTGCATACACAGGGCTCGAAGAGATAAAAACAGGTATAGACCTCACCGTTACACCAAGCATAACCTCGGATGGATATATACTCCTCAAGATAGATACCAACAAGAGCGATCCAGACTTCTCACACACTGTAGATGGCATCCCTGGTGTGTCAGAGAAGAGTGCATCCACCAATGTACTTGTAAAGGACGGTGACACCATTGTCATAGGGGGATTGTACAAGAGCATCTCCTCCGAACAGGACAACAAGGTACCCTTCTTCGGGGAGATACCCATCCTTGGTTGGCTCTTCAGGAGCGAGACAAGGACCACACAGAACGAAGAACTCCTTGTATTCATAACACCCAGGATAGTAAAATTCGATACAAACGGGGAGGTGGCAAATTGAATCCACTGGGTAATTCAAAGGGAAGGAACACCATCCTGATAGTTCTCATCGTTGCGGTTGTTGCGGTAATAGGGGTGATTACCTTTGTCTTCATGGGAGAGAGAAAGGGTGTGAAAGAGGAAGAAGAGGTCATTGCAAGACGGGTGAAGATAGACCTTCCACCAGAACCTGAAAGGTTGCGGGAAGGATAAAAGGAGCCCCTCAAGCAAGCAAAAGGGTTGCCCTTATAAATAGCCCATCCTTGGAAGAGCAGGGT
>WGFF01000152.1 GCA_015492355.1 Deltaproteobacteria bacterium | reverse complement strand
CCTCCACAACTGCAACCCTGTATCCCTCATCGAGCCCCATCAGTGTGAGAGGAAGTCCTATGAGGTTATTCCTGTTACCCTCTGTCTTAAGGACACTCAACCTCTGCGAAAGAATGGACGCTATCATCTCCTTTGTGGTGGTCTTGCCTGTACTGCCTCCCACTGCAACAACGGATAGACCCTCGCAGGTATTCCTTATGTAGCCTGCAAGGTCTCCAAGGGCTTTAAGGGTATCCCCCACCACTATAATGGAAAAGGAGTGGGGTACGTTCCAGTCCACGACCCTCTCCACAACACATCCAGCACCACCCTTTTTTGAGACCTCCTCTACAAAATCATGTCCATCGAATCTCTCACCCCTGATGGCAAAGAAGAGTTCATCCCTTTTTATCGTCCGTGAGTCAACAGAGACCCCCTTTACAGTCCTGTCCCCTCCCCTCACTATCCTCCCACCTGTTGCCTTCAGGACATCCTGTATCCTCAAATCCATATTGCCTGAACTACCCCTTAGTCCCTCTTCAAACCATCTATTACTGTCCTTACTGTATCGATGTCATCGAAGGGAAGCCTCTCTGTTCCGATTATCTGGTAATCCTCATGTCCCTTGCCTGCAATGAGGACCGTATCCTCTCTTCGGGCAAGCCCTATGGCTCGTTCTATGGCATCGGACCTGTCTGGGATGACCATGTATGAGCGTCCCACTGGATTCCCATTAGCCTCAAGCCTTTCTGCGCCATCTATGCCGGTCTCTATATCCTTTATTATTTCTATGGGGTCTTCCTCTCTCGGATTGTCCGAGGTGATTATGGTAATATCGGAAAGACGTGTTGCTATACCGCCCATCTTCGGTCTCTTTGTCCTGTCCCTGTTGCCACCGCATCCAAAAACGGTTATGAGCCTTCCCTTTGTAATAGCCCTGAGTGCGAGAAGGACCCTTTCGAGGGCATCGGGTGTGTGGGCATAATCGACATACACCGTGAATCCGTAATCTGTCCTTACCTTCTCAAGCCTTCCTGGAACCGCTTTGAGGCTATCCACACCCCTTGCAATGACATCCACATCCAAGCCCATGGCAATCCCCACGCCTATGGAGGCGAGTATATTTCTGAGATTGTACTCACCCACAAGGGATGAGGATACCCTCACAGTACCCCTCGGTGTATGTATATCCGCATCTATTCCATGCACACCTATGGAATAACGGATGGGATATATATCCGCCCCTTCCTCTATGGTGTAGCCCAGTACATCCATATCCCTCATCTCCATAAGCCTCACCCCCCAGGGGTCATCCATGTTTATAACACCGATACCTCCCTCTTTAAGGAGCGAGAACAGATGGGCTTTGGCTAAAAAATACTCCTCCATTGTACCATGATAGTCCAGATGGTCCTGGGTGAGATTCGTAAACACCCCCACATCGAACCTCATACCATCCACCCTTTTCTGGGAGAGGGCATGGGATGAGACCTCCATGATACACGCCCCTGTATCCGCATCCACCATCTCCTTGAGAAGCCTGTGGAGGACCACAGGGTCGGGTGTGGTATGGGGAGCCTGGAGTATACAGCCATCGTACCTGTAGTTGACAGTGCCTATGACCCCTGGCTTCAACCCTGCCTCCCTGAAGATGGACTCTATAAGATAGGTGGTGGTGGTCTTGCCATTGGTCCCTGTAACACCTATTGTACGCATGAGGCAGGAGGGTCTGCCGTAAAAGATATCACATAGTCCAGAAAGGACATCCCTTGTATCGTCTGCCACCACCTGTGGTACATGGATGCCGTGGACCTGCCTCTCTGTGACGACACATACAGCCCCTCTGTCCACCGCATCTTTTATGAAATCGTGTCCATCCACAGACCCACCCCGTATGGCAACAAAGACCATCCCGGGGGATATATCCCTCGAATCAGAGGATATACCATTTATCTCCATCTCCGTATCACCGTAAACCCTGATATCACGGAGACCCGCTATCATATCCTTGAGTTTCATGG
>WGFF01000151.1 GCA_015492355.1 Deltaproteobacteria bacterium | reverse complement strand
GAGGGAGACCTCCTCTGCCCCTCTGGGGAATACAACCCCATCAGGCAGGAAGAGTCTGTTGGTCGCATCGTAGGAATAGCAGAGCAGGTCCTCCTTTGAAAAGGAGACATTGTCCCTGCCGACTATACGTTTTATTTCGTTTTTTACAGGTGCGGTCAACAAGGTGTGAAGGGCCTCCTTCTTTAATCCTCTGGAGAAAAAAGGGACTATAAGATAGGATACAATAAGGGTTTTGGTAAAGTCAATCCTCTTTGAGGACGTATCCCACACCCCTTACGGTATGGATGAGTTTCTTGGGGAAGTCCTTGTCCAGTTTGTTTCTGAGGTGATTTATATACACATCCACCACGTTTGTTTCACTGTCGAAGGTCTGATCCCAGACGTGCTCTGCTATGACGGTTCTGGAAAGGACTCTGTTGGGGTTTCTCAGAAGATACTCAAGGAGGGCGTATTCCTTGACAGTCAATTCGACCTCTTTGTCCCCTCTCCTTGCCTTTCTCGTTACAGGATCGAGGCTCAGGTCAGCAAACTTGAGCACAGGGGTCGTGTATGTCCCCCTCCTCATAAGTGCCCTGAGCCTTGCAAGGAGTTCCTCAAAGGCAAAGGGTTTTGTAAGATAGTCATCTGCCCCCAGATTCAGCCCTTCCACCTTGTCCTCCACAGAATCCCTTGCGGTAAGGAGCAGGACAGGTGCCTTTATACCCTTTTCCTTGAGTCCCTTCAGCACCTCAAGCCCGCTCTTCCCAGGGAGCATTATATCGAGTATTATCACATCGTATTCGTTCGTCTCTGCGTAGAGTTCTCCCTCCTTGCCATCGTGGGCGATATCCACTGCGTAACTCTCCTGTTCGAGCCCCCTCTTTATGAAGGCGGCAACCTTCTTTTCGTCCTCAACAACCAGTATCCTCATCTCAAGCCCGTCCAGCTCAGCATATCTCTGCGTTATTCCTTATAAAGCCAGGAAGCATAGACCTTTTTATGTTACCCATGGCAACGAGTGTGAGGTTCTCTGGCTTCAATACCATGGAGGCAAGGCCCCTTACATCATCGAGCCTTACCCTTTCGATACCCCTTATTATATCCCTTATCTTCATTACCTTTCCGAAGTATATCTCGTCCCTTGCAAGCCTCGTCATCCTGTTGTCACTTGTCTCGAGTCCGAGGAGTATGCCTCCTTTGAGCTGTTCCTTTGCGTTCCTGAGTTCCTCCTCTGTCATATCACTGCCGAGCCTCTGGAATTCATCGAGTATAAAGCCCACCACATTGCCAAAATTCTCTGCGGATGTGCCAGCGTATGCAACGAGTGAGCCTGCATCCGTGTAGAGGTTGAGATAGGAGTATACCGAGTACACAAGCCCCCTTTTTTCCCTTATCTCCTGAAAGAGCCTTGAACTCATACCACCACCGAGGATGGTGTTCAGGAGATAGACCTTGTATCTGTCGGGATGGGGCTGAGGTGGTACCGGTACCCCCATGCACAGATGGACCTGTTCGAGTGTCCTTTTTATGAGCCTTACGCCTGGACGGGGGAGTGGGGTTTTACGGGACGGTCTTCCCTGCCAGCGGGATGCCATCCTGTGAATGGATGAGGCGAGGAGTTTTGCCACCTCTCTGTGTTTGAACCCGCCTGCTGCAGTTACAAAGACGGTGTTCGAGTGGTAATGTGCCCTGAAGTACCTGAGTATATCACCCCTTTTTATGGAGCTTATGACCTCTGTACTGCCGAGTACCGGTCTGCCCAGAGGATGGCTATTCCAGAACCTCTCTGTGAAAAGGTCGTGTATGAGATCATCGGGTGTGTCCTCCACCATCTTTATCTCCTGCAGAACGACCATCCTCTCCTTTTCTATCTCAGAGGGATCGAACCTGGAGTTGAGGAGTATATCCGTGAGTATATCTATTGCAAGCGGGAGGTCTTTATTTATAACCTTGGCGTAGAAGCATGTATATTCCCTGCTTGTGAAGGCATTGAGCACCCCTCCAACGGATTCTATCTCCCTTGCTATATCGAGGGCTGTGCGTCTTTCTGTCCCCTTAAACAGGAGGTGTTCTATGAAGTGTGTTATGCCGTTCTTTGCAGGTGGTTCCTTCCTTGAACCAGTGCTCACCCATATCCCTATGGATGAGGATTCCACATCGGGCATCTCCTCTGTGATAATCTTTATGCCATTCTCAAGAACCGTACTGTGGATACGCGACATCTAACCCCCTTTGCTTCAGGGGGTTTCACCCCCTGATACCCCCTTTTTTCCCTTATCTCCTGAAAGAGCCTTGAGCTCATACCACCACCGAGGATGGTGTTCAGGAGAT
>WGFF01000150.1 GCA_015492355.1 Deltaproteobacteria bacterium | reverse complement strand
GGTTTCCCTCAGTATACAGGCAAATTTTAGTCCGAAAAAGATACCCATTACCAATAATAAATTTTCTACCTTGTAAGAACCTGGGGGTTTCAGGGGGTGTAACCCCCTGAAGATATGAAGCCCCTCCCTGCGGGCAGGGAAGTTTCACGGTTAATCCTTATCAGGTAAAGAGATATATGCTTTATGTCCTTCTTGCATATATTACCTATCCCTTTGTCTCCATTCTATCGAGATTCGTGAAAGGAGATGATTCCATTGTTGTATTCCAGACCGCAAAGATAGGGGATATGATATGTACCACCCCTGTTTTCAGGGAGATAAAGGTGAGATATCCTGATGCAAGGCTTGGTGTTGTGGTAGAGCCTCTAACAAGACCGCTTCTGTGTTACAATCCTTACGTGGACGAGATAATAGAGATAGGAGAGGAGCACCGTCGTGGACTTACTGGCAAGGTAAGGCTTGCCCGTCTTCTTCGCAGGAAGGGATATTCAAAAGCCATTATACTCATGCCCAATACAGCCAATATACTGAGTGCCCTCTGGGCGATGATACCGGTGAGGATCGTCATACAGCCAGATCGGATGGGCTCTACACTGAGGGCTCTGATCAGGCTCAATACCCATACAGAGCCCCATGTGCATGGAAGGATGGCAATGGAGACCTATCTATCTTCTTTGAGATTCATCGGGGTGAGGGAATGGTCCATGAAAAAGGAGGTCTATGCCTCACCAGAGGGAGAGAAAGGGGCAGAGGCTGTATTGAAGGGTAGATGTCCCTGTATAGGGCTTGTAGTTGGTACAGGCAACCCGCTCAAGGACTGGGGGGGGGACAGGTTTCTCGGTCTCATAGAGAGGCTTCTTTCTGAGACCGGTGTTATGGTGGTACTGCTCGGCTCTGAGAGGGACAACGCACAGGCAAGGTATCTCCTTGAGAGATTGGGCAGTCCGCAGAGGGTGTTGAATCTCTGTGGCAGGTTCGATCTTGCAGAGGCACCAGCCTTTATAAAAAGGCTCTCCCTCGTTGTGGGAGTGGATACAGGGCTCATATACATGGCGGATGCACTCTCTATACCGCTGATAGATATAGCAGGACCTTCGGATATGGATGACCAGAGACCGATAGGGGAGAGGAGTAGTATTATCCAGAAAAGGGAACTCAGCTGTGTTCCGTGTTCACATACATTCTTCACACCTTATGAGTGCAGAGAAGGACACAGAAGATGTGTAGAGGATGTAACGGTGGATGAGGTGTTCGAGGCGATTGTAGAAAGACTGAAAAGGTCGGCTCAGGGGAAATGAAGGATATACTGAGACAGATAGATGGATTCATGGAGAGGTATCGGCTTGTCGATATCTCTCTTGTGGTCTATCTCTTTCTCCTTCCCTTCCCGAGGTTTGCAGGGATAAGGAATAGTGCCTTTGCCCTCATGGTAGTATATCTCACAATGAGGCTTATCAACGGTAATGCTGGTATAGACTTCAGGGATAGAACGGTCAGGGCTCTTTTCATCCTTGCAGGCACTATACTCTTGAGTACCGCTGTAAGTCCCTATCCACTGGATAGCCTTACCTATGTAAGAAAGTATCTTCTCTATCAGATGGTTACATTTTTCATCATTATCACAAGATACAGGGATCTGGACGGACTCAAGCCTGTTCTGTATTCCCTTATATTCAGTTTTGCCACACTGAGTGTGGTGATAGTCCTCAAAAACGACCCATCCGTGATAATAAACTGGCTCGATGAGCTGGAAAGGATGACACCAGAGCAGAGGAAAGAGACCTTTTTCCTTGGTTACTCTCTCCATGCAACCTTTTATATTCCCATCCTTATTGGGTATATATACGCGGTTAGTGAGAGTAGAAGGATGAAGATAGTGCTTGTGGGATTGTTCTTTCTGGAGATGGTACTTGTCTATCTCCATCAGCACAGAAGCCAGTTTGTCTCCGTACTTTTAGCCATTGCTGTTACAACACTCGTTGCACGTCGGTACAGGCTATTTGCGGTGTGCTTCATGGTGGTTACTGTTGTGGCAGGGATATTTGCGTTTACAAGACCAGAGGTCTTTGGCAGATACACTTCACTCCTTTCCCCAGAGACCTATCTTACAAATGAGCACCGAGGATGGAACGAGCGCTTTGGTATCTGGTCAGGAACGATAGAGATGATAAGGGAACGCCCGCTTACAGGATACGGCTATGGCTGGAAGAAGATGGCATGGGTTGTAAGGGATGGAGGATTCCTTGAGAGGTGGGATGAAGATAGCGATGCCTATAGATACTTCATCAAGCACGGCTATGGTGGCACCAATCCACATAATTTACTGCTCCAGATACTGTTTGAAGTCGGTATCATAGGGCTCTGTGCCTTCGTATATTTCTGGGTGGTGGTTATAAGGAGGGTGGTTGTGACTGTAAGGGAAGGTGGGGGTGAAGGGGTGGACTTTCTCAAGTATACTGCCTGCGGGGTCTTTGTAGCCTACGGGGTCGTAAATATCACCAACGGATTGTGGGAGGAGACAGGGGGGGTGCTCATGCTCTCCTTTGCGGGTATATGTTATGTACTTTCCAGGAGATAGACGGGTCTGTAGCCACCACGTAATACCGTGAAGACACCTTACAGGTATCTTCTTTTACACCGGGATGGGATTGACCCATGGGTATTGTAACACCAGAGAGTGTACTCTTTGTACGTATAGATAACATAGGAGACCTTGTCTGTACAACCCCAGCCATACGTGCGGTGAGGGAGAGATACCCCATGACAAGGATAGGCATACTTGTAAATTCCTACAACAGGGATGTGGTAAGGGGCAATCCCGACATAGATGAGATATACGTCTACAGGAAGGAAAAGCACGTCCATAACAGGGGCAGGCTCGGGGTATGGCTTGAGAACCTCCGCACCATAAGGGAGATAAGAAAAGAGAGGTTCCATATTGCCATAAACTGTGCCTACTCCTACTCGTCCAGGACTGCAAGGTATACGTTCCTTACAGGGGCAAGAGAAAGGATAGGCTATGGGGGAGAAGGGAAGATAAATATATTCTACACCCATCCACTCTGTGTATCTAAAACACCTGTCCACGAGGTTCTGGCATGTATGAAACTCCTCGAACCACTCGGGATAAAAGGTCCTCCACCCCATCCTTTCATAAAGGTAGATGAAGGTGAAAGGAAAAGGGTGATGGAGTTCCTCAAAAAGGAAGGTGCAGAGGGAGACAACATAGTTGCCATCCACATAAGCTCCAGAAAGCCAGAAAACAGATGGTCTGTGGAGAAATTCAGGCTCCTTGCAGACAGGCTGGGTGAGGAAGGGGTCAGGGTCTTGATACTGTGGTCTCCGGGTAGCAGGGACAATCCATGCCATCCAGGTGATGATGAGGATGTGGGGACCCTCCTCAATGAGGCAAGGATAAGACCCATTGCATACAGAACCGACAACCTGAGGAGTCTTATAGCAGCCATAGACATTGCGCGTGTGGTTATATGCCTTGATGGTGGTGCCATGCATATAGCATCAGCCCTGAGAAAGCCCATTGTAACTATCTGGGGGAGTACTGACAGGCGAAGGTGGGCACCCTGGGGCACAGGGCATATAATACTCCAGAAGGATACCCGTCGGGCAGACTCTGTAACAGTGGATGAGGTGGTGGAGGCGTTCAAGAGGATCCAAGGAGGATAGGGGAACAGGAGAGAGATGAGGATAGGGCTCATACGAAGGGCATACAATCCTTACGGTGGTGGAGAGGTCTTTCTGGAAAGATTCATAGATGAGCTCACAAGGAGGGGATACTCCATAGATGTATTTGCCACACGGTGGAAGGAGACCCCTGGTGTTACGGTGCACAGGGTGGGTATGTGGGGACCATCCTTCCTCAAACCCCTTGTATTCGCCATCAATGTCCGTTCCGCTATACAGAGGATAAAGCCAGAGGTGGTGATAAGTTTCGAGCGTACCCTTAGCCAGGATATCTACAGGGCAGGCGATGGCTGTCACAGGGAATGGCTCATGAGGAGGAAAAAAACGGTCTCTCCTGCAAAGCGTATCCTTCTGAGCATCAATCCCTTCCACAGGGTGATACTCTTTCTTGAAAGGAGGCTTTTTAGGAATACAAGGTACGTGGTTACAAACTCGGTGCGGGGAAAGGAAGAGATTATAAGACATTATGGTTTGCCAGCTGAGAGGATATATGTTATATACAATGGGATAGACCTTAATAGATTCACCCCTGAATACAGATGTAATCACAGACAGAAGATAAGAAAGGGCCTTGGGATAGGTGATGATACGGTGGTTCTTCTGTTCGTGGGCTCTGGTTTTGAAAGAAAGGGGCTCGGTTACCTCATACACACCCTTCCCATACTGCTCGAAAGAAAGAGGGATGTAAGGCTCATTGTCATAGGTAAGGGCAGAAAGGAAAGGTACGTCAGGGAGGCAGAGAGGCTCGGGGTTGGTTCAAGGGTTACATTCCTCGGTCCTGTAGAGGATGTGGTGAGGTACTATTCAGCGGGTGATATATTCGTTCTTCCTTCTATATACGAGCCCTTCAGCAATGCCTGTCTCGAGGCAATGGCAATGGGATTACCTGTGGTGACATCTAAGGTAAACGGTGCATCCGAGATTATCATAGACGGCAGGACCGGCGGTATAGTGGAGGACCCAACCGATCCGCATGAAATAGGAGGGAAGATAATCCCTTTCCTTGAGAGGGAAGCAAGGGAGATGGCAGGAGAACTCGCACGAAGAGAGGCTTTAAAATATCCCATAGACAGGAATGTGGATGAGTTCATGAAACTTATACGGGGTGTTATAGATGAAAAGGCTTCTGACCATTAAGAGGGCTCATTCGATTATAGATGGTTTCAGGAAGGCACGCATACTGGTCATAGGTGATCTTATAATGGATCACTTCATCTGGGGCAGGGTAAGACGCATATCTCCTGAGGCACCTGTGCCTGTGGTCGAGGTTACCTCAGAGAGCATACTCCTCGGTGGTGGGGCGAATGTGGTGCACAATATACACAGCCTCGGTGGCAGATGTCTTGTCACAGGGGTTGTGGGCAGGGACGAGGACGGAAAGAGGCTTGTGAGGATGTTGAAGGAAAAGGGCATACCCCCTGATGGTATAGTCATGGATGGCAAAAGACCCACCACCATAAAGACACGTATCATAGCACACAATCAGCAGGTGGTAAGGTTCGACCGTGAGAATAAGGACAAGATCGAATCTGTCATCACAGACAGGGTTGCAGGCTATATAAAGAAGGTCATAAAGGATGTGGACCTTGTTGTGATATCCGATTATGCAAAGGGTCTTATAACCGACAGCCTTGTGGATGGTGTGAGGACACTGGCAGGGAGATACTGTAAACAGGTCGCTGTCGATCCCAAGGTGGAACACTTCGAGTATTACAGGGGTGTGAGTATCGTTACACCGAATAACCTTGAGGCATCCCTTGCCGCGGGTGTGGAGATAGTGGATGAGGCAAGCCTTCACAGGGCAGGGGAGATACTATTCAACAGGCTCAACTGTGATGCCCTCCTTATAACAAGGGGAGAGCACGGTATGACCCTCTTTGAAGGCAAGGAAAGGACACACATACCGACTGTTGCCAGGGAGGTGTATGATGTGAGTGGTGCCGGAGATACTGTTATAGGTGTGGTTGCCCTTGCCCTTGCATCGGGTGCTAATTTCAAGGAGGCAAGTGTACTTGCCAACTTTGCAGCAGGCGTGGTCGTTGGAAAGATAGGTACCGCAACACTTACTCCACAGGAACTCATCCAGGCAGTAAAGGATGGACTCAGGACCACAGCAGGTACTTAGACAGATGAGATCCCTTATGAGATCAGCCAGAATGCCCTGTCCCGTGGGAGGGAAGTTTTACCCCAGGAGGGGTAAGTTGTTGAGGGGAAAACCCTCCGGGCTATCGCCTTTTTTTAGATTAAAAGTTTTGGGGAAGGGAGTTTGAGGGAAACCCCTTTTACAAAAGGGGTTTCCCTCAGTACAGGGTATCCCTTGATGAGAGGCTGGCTTGAACGATGAGACCACAGAAGCCACAGCCTGTGAAGATGGTGGCGAGTATATTTACAGGTAGAAGGGCGCTTTTCAGTGAGGTGCTTGCAAGACTCGAGGAAAGGTTCGGACCGGTAGATTTTTTAAGCGAACTACTCAGGTTCGACTATACGGACTACTACAGGAGGGAGTTTGGTACCGGGCTTAAGAGAAGGCTTCTTTCATTTGAGAGGCTTGCAGACCCCGGAACACTGGCACAGACAAAACTCTATACGAATGGTCTTGAAGAGGAATACCTTACTGGGGATGGAAGGAGGATGGTGAATATCGATCCAGGATACATATCCCCTGAGAGGTTTGTGCTTGCAACTTGCAAGAACTTTGCCCACAGGATATACCTTGGAGATGGTGTCTATGCAGACCTTACACTCATCTACAGGGGTGGTGATTACAGACCCCTGGAATGGACGTACCCTGATTACAGGGAGGGATACATGAGGGATATACTCAAAAGGATAAGGAACAAATATCTATTCCAGATGAGGCAGGACAGAAGATGCTCAGAAGCATGACAGGTTATGGACGCAGTGATTTCACCATAGGGGATGATATCTATTCCATAGAGGCGAGGTCACTTAACAGCAGGTTCCTCGACCTACAGATAAGGATGCCAGAGAGGTTCACCTTTCTTGAGCCGAGGGTAAGGCAGGAGATAAAGAGGAGGTTTTCAAGGGGATATATCTCTTTGAGCATAAAAGAAGCCCCTGGCAGTGTGCCGTCTATCGCTGTGAATATATCCCTTGCCAGGAGATACATGGAGGTGGCACGCCTTCTCAGGGATGAACTCGGTGTGGCAGGGGAGATCGACATACCCACCATGCTCAAGTTGAAGGATATACTCACAAGGAGTGAAGGTGATGTGGATATGGAAAGAGACTGGGAGGGACTTTCGAGTGGGCTTTCAAGGGTGCTGGATCAGATAGGCGAATGGAGGGCTAAGGAAGGGGAGGCTATAAGAAAGGATATCTTAAAGAGGCTTGAAGGCCTTGAGGGGTTTGTCTCACGCATAGAGGAACGTGCACCACGGGTAGTGGATGAGTACAGGGAGAGATTGAAAGAAGAGGTGGAAAGGCTTTTAAGTGACAGGGTGGATGAGACAAGACTCCTTCAGGAGGTCACCATCTTTGCCCAGCGGATAGCCATCACAGAGGAGATAGTACGCTTCAAGAGCCACATAAGGCAGTTCAGAGACTACCTTACCCATGACGAACCAGTTGGCAAGAGGTGTGATTTTTTGTGCCAGGAGATACTCAGGGAGGTAAACACCATGGCTTCAAAGGCGAACGACCTTGAGATAGTACAGGCAACGGTTGAGATAAAGGGGGAGCTCGAAAGGATAAGGGAACAGGTGCAGAACGTGGAATGAGGGTTTCTACCTGAAGGCGGGGTTTTAGAGGTCTCTGGAGGATTTTTGCCCCATGAAACCCAAAAAAGACCGATAGCCCTGAGGGGGGACTGAGGGATAAAATCCCTTGATATGATTAAACACTGTCCAGAAGGTGGGCGACAGTGGTCTTTTACCACGGGTTTTCAGGCGGGCATATCCCCTGTATTTTCCAGAACCCATCGTTCATCCAGGCCAGCAGGGCAGAGATATTTCTATGGGATTTACGAAAGGGATTAGCCATGGAACAGGGTATAGTCTTCATAGTCTCTGCGCCATCGGGTACTGGTAAGACCACCCTGTGCAGGATGGCTGTTGATTTCTTTCCTGATTTGAGGCATTCTATTTCTTATACCACGAGGAAGCCGAGACCAGGGGAGAGGGACGGGGTCGATTACAGGTTCGTGGATGAAGCTACCTTTGAGGGGATGGTAGCCGATGGAGAGTTTATAGAGCATGCGGAGGTGCATGGAAAGAAGTACGGTACATCCACAAAGGACCTTCAGGGGCTTCTGTCCAGTGGACTGGATGTCATCCTCGATATAGATGTGCAGGGTGCTGAGAAGATAAGGGAAAGACTCAGGGAGGGTGTGTTCATATTCATACTTCCACCTTCCATAGAGGAGTGTGAAAAGAGGCTCAGGAGGAGGAACAAGGACTCTGCGGAGGAGATAAAAAAGAGGCTGAACAAGGCACTGGAGGAGATAAGACGTGTTGAGAACTATGACTATATAATAATAAACGACGATCTGGACAGTGCCTTTGAGAGGCTGAAATCCATAATAATAGCGGAAAGGACGAAGAAACAGAGGATGATAGGCAAAGTAAGGGCGCGTTTCAACCTAACATAAAACGGAGGTGTTTCTATATATGGCAAGGATAACCGTTGAGGATTGCCTTGAGAGGATACCGAGTCGTTTCATCCTTGTACACCTTGCATCCCAGAGGGCAAGACAGCTCCTCAAGGGTGCAAAACCCCTTGTCAATTCTGACAACCGTGCCATAGTCACAGCCCTAAGAGAGATAGCAGCAGGACGTGTAGGGATAGAGGAGGAGACAGAAACAGAGGAACAGGGTGGCTGACCCCCTCAGAAGGTAAGCCCCCTGTCTTTTACTCAGGCCCAAGAGGTTGATAGCGGTTTTATAAGGTAAGCCAGAATGTCATATTCTTTTGGCAGGTTTGCCTGTATCCTGAGGGAAACCCCTTTTGTAAAAGGGGTTTCCCTCAAACTCCCTTCCCCAAAACTTTTAATCTAAAAGTTTTTTACCCATTACCTTATTTTATTGTCTTCCTGAGATTAATCTATTCTCGGTACAGCCTCAAGGAGTGTCCTTGTATATTCGTCCTCTGGGCTGGAAAATATCTTCTCTACCCCGCCCCTTTCCACTATCTTTCCCTTGTACATAACACACACCTCATCCGCTATGTACTCCACCACACTCAGGTCATGGGTTATGAAGAGGAAGGATATACCTGAGTCCTTCTGGATGGACTTGAGGAGATTGAGTATCTGAGCCTGTACAGACACATCGAGTGCTGATACCGCCTCGTCGCACACTATGAATTCAGGATCCACAGCCAGTGCCCTGGCAATACCTATCCGTTGCCTCTGTCCGCCTGAGAACTCATGGGGATATCTTTTGAGCATATCCCCTGAAAGTCCCACCCTTTCCATAACAGAGAGTACCTTTTCCTGCCTCTCCTTTCTGTCCATCTCTGGTCTCAGGGTCTTAAGTCCTTCCTCGATAATCTCACCCACCATCATCCTGGGATTGAGCGAGGAGTAGGGGTCCTGGAAGATAATCTGCATACATGCCCTGTAGGGCTTGAGCTCACCCTCTGAAAGGGAGGTTATATCCCTTCCCTTGAAGACTATCCTGCCTCCCTTAGGTTCTATGAGCCTGAGTATTGCCTTGCCAGTGGTTGTCTTACCACATCCAGATTCCCCTACAAGTGCGAGTATGGAGCCCTTTTTAATGGTAAGGTCTACACCATCCACTGCCTTCACGTATCCCACAATCCTTTTGAACAGTCCCTTTCTTATGGGGTAGTAGCATCTGAGGCCCTTCACCTCAAGGAGTATCTCTTCCTTAACAGAGGGTGTCCATCTCATGGGTGCGGACTCTCCACCGGTGGTGATCGGTCTGGAGACAGGTCTGTCCATAAAACCCCTGTCATACAGATGGCAGGCAACAAGATGGTCTCTTTCGTACTCGATAAGGGGAGGTTCAGCCCTGCTACAGCCTTCCATCTCCACAGGGCATCTCCCTGAGAACCTGCATCCTTCAGGGAACATGGTCGCTGGCGGGACAGTGCCCTTTATTGTATCAAGGGGCTTACCCCTTTTGTCCATGCCAGGGATCGAATGCATGAGCTTTACAGTGTATGGATGCATGGGATTCCTGAAGAGTATCCTCGTGGGAGCCATCTCCACTATTTTACCAGCATACATGACACCCACCCGTTCTGCATTACGGTAAACAAGGGCAAGGTTGTGGGTTATGAGGAGTACAGCGGTCCTCATCTCCCTTTTAAGGTCCCTTATGAGGGAGAGTATCTGTTTCTGTATGGTAACATCGAGGGCTGTTGTGGGTTCGTCCGCTATGAGGAGATCGGGTCTACAGGCAAGGGCTATGGCTATCATCACACGCTGACGCTGTCCACCAGAGAGTCTGTGGGGATACTCGTAGTACATGGATTCAGGTTCAGGCAGTCCAACCCGTCTCAGCATCTCTATGGCAATGGTCTTTGCCTCCCTTGTGGATTTCTTCTGATGGAGTCTTATCGTCTCGATAATCTGGTTGCCTATGGTGAAGACAGGATTGAGAGAGGTCATGGGCTCCTGAAAGATCATGGAGATCTTGTTACCCCTTATCCGTCTCTTCTCCAGCTCGGAGAGGTGTACGATGTCCCTGCCCCTGAGCAGTACCTCACCACCCGCTATGAAACCAGCAGGCACAGGTACGAGCTGTATCACAGAAAGGGCTGTAACAGACTTTCCACAACCTGACTCCCCTACAAGGGAGAAGGTCTCCCCTTCGTTTATACTGAAGGATACCCCATCCACTGCCCTTGCTATACCACCGGGGGTGCGGAAGTATGTCCTGAGGTCCCTTACCTCTATTACTGGTTCTGGCATGGATTTGTCTGTACTAGGAATCTTTTTGAAAAAAACTCTCCCAACCGTTTCCGTAAGGAAATTTTCAGGTCCAGCCCCTACCTTACCCTCAGCCGTGGGTCAAGTGCATCCCTTACAGCATCACCGAAGATATTGGCAGGGAGTACGAGTCCGAACATGAATATGAATGCTGCAAAGAGGTTCCACCACACAATGGGCTCTCTGCTCAACTCAAGGCGCGCTGTGTTTATCATGTTGCCCCAGCTTCCCATCTCTGGACCCACACCTATACCGATGTAGCTCAATATGGCTTCTGCCAGTACAAGCCCGCTGAACTGGAGTACAAAGGTTATAAGGACGATATGCATAACATTGGGCACTATGTGCCTGTATATTATCCTCAAACTGGATACACCAAAAGCCCTCGCAGCCTGGACATAGTCCATCTCCCTTAATTTTAGCGTCTCTCCCCTGAGGAGCCTGCACAGGTCGGTCCATGAGGTGATACCCATTATCACACATAGCCAGAAGAGCCTGTCATTGGGCACGAATATCTTAAAGAAGATATCCTCTTCTGTGATGAGTCCTCCCTGGTAGCCCCGCTCGCCGAATATGAGCATGAAGGCTACTATGAGCAGTACACTCGGTATGGATGAAAGGGTGGTATAGATGTACTGTATGA
Source organism: Deltaproteobacteria bacterium (assembly GCA_015492355.1). Taxonomy (GTDB): domain Bacteria; phylum Desulfobacterota; class GWC2-55-46; order GWC2-55-46; family S146-73; genus S146-73. Next base: position 5,716 of record WGFF01000150.1, on the reverse strand, counting down.
TATCGTCCACCACCCCACCGTAAAAACCTGCAAGCACACCGAAGAGTATGGCAAAGGGTATTATTATGATGGTTGTACCAGTGCCTATGACGATACCTGTGCGTATCCCCTTGATTGCAGAAAAGAGCACATCGTTACCTACCTTGTCCGTGCCGAGGAGATGGGTGCCAGGGTATTTAAGGGGTGGGTAGTCCCTTATCCTTGTACCATCTGGTAGTTCTATGGTCTCCTTTACGTAGAGATGTGTTGCAAGCGGGGCTGAAAAGGTCTTCTCTGTGTTGACCCTCATATCATGGAGGAGTCTGTCGAGAAGGCTCAATGCCTGTGGGCTATAGATTACACTGCCATCCTCTTTGTGCATCACCCTTCCCTCGCTATCGAGGACAACATCCCGCCATCTTATGCTATCGAGAAGTGCAACACCTATGTAAAGAAACAGGATGAACATGGAGACCATGGCTAACTTGTTCGTCCTTATCTGGTGCCATGCTATACTTAGATAGCCTTCTTTTCTTACCGCAAAGGCACAGTAGATTATGAGGAGTACGAGAAAATATACTATAAGGTCTGTCGATAGTACAACAGGCATGTCCTTACATCCTCACTCAAGCCTTATACGTGGATCAACAAGGGTGTAACTTATATCAGTAAGTATCAAGCCCACTATATAGAGTATCGATCCGAGATATACCATCGACCTTACGATGGCAAAATCCTGAGCCTGGATGGCATCTATGGTAAAACTCCCGAGCCCAGGTATGGCAAAGAACGCCTCCATTATAAGGCTCCCGTAGAACAGGAACGGTATGGATACGACCACATTGGTGAGTACGGGTATCATGGCGTTCTTGAGTGCGTGTTTGAAGAGTACCCTTGTCTCTGAGAGCCCCTTTGCACTTGCTGTCCTTATGTAATCCTTGTTTATCTCCTCAAGGAACACGGTTCTGTAAAACCTTATACCAACACCCATGGTGCTTATAACACCGATTATCACAGGAAGGATTATGAACTTTATGGAATAGATACCGGTATCATAGCCTGATATGGGGAAGAGTTTTAGCACCTTTCCAAGTAGATACTGTCCCCCTATGATGTAGAAGAGTGTGGAGATGGACATCATTATCACGCACAAGACCACACCCCAGATATCCAGGTACGTGCCCCTGTAAAAGGCGATAAGCATGGCAAAGGTAAGGTTCGCCATTATACCTATGATGAACATGGGAAGGCTTATGGAGAGACTGGGCCACATCCTTTTCTGTATCTCTCTTCCGATGTCTATGTTGTTCCTGTCCGATCTTCCAAAATCGAACCACAGAAGGGGCAGGGACTTCTGGAAGAATATGGTCTGGGTAATCATGGCGAGTCCCTTTTCTTCTGTGTTTATAAACACAGGGAGATCATATCCCCTGTCCCGCTTCCAGTTCTCTATAGCCTCCTGTGTGATGTTCTTCTCCCCGAGAATCTTTCTTGCCATATCATCGGGTGTGTTCACATAGAAGAAAAGTACAGTGGTAAGGAGATTCACACCCATGATTATGGGAAAGGCATAGAGAACCCTGCGTATTATATAGGCAAGCATCGTGGCCCCTATCTCCTCTCTGAACAGAGGTGATTATTTATAAATCTTCAGGGGGTTAACACCCCCCTGAAACCCCCTCGCCGGGGAAACCCTCCGGGCTATCGTCCTTTTCTGGTAAAGAGGTGTTTTCCCCTACTCCCTTTCCCAGAAGACTTTAGATCAGAAGTTTTGGGGAAGGGAGTTTGAGGGAAACCCCTTTTACAAAAGGGGTTTCCCTCAGAAGTTGCTTTGCTTCAGGGGGTGAAGCTTCCTGAGAGTCTCCTTCTTACCGATATTACCGCTGGTATTGAGCCCACAACGAGTACTACAAGCACCACGATGAGGGGCATGAAGTTAGGTCTGTTCCATTCCATGCGTTTCATCTCCCTCAGTTTGGCATCTATTCTTATATACTTCATCGTATTGTTTGCCATGGCATTGGGTTTTGTGTTTCTCACCCACTGGTGAAATAGCCCGAATGATACAGGATGGTATCCCCACACCCAGGGTGCATCCTCCTGGAGGATGCGGATCATCTTTCTTATAATCTCCAGCCTTTCAGGGGTGTTGTCCATGTTTTCCATGAGTCTGAACAGGCGGTCAAATTCAGGGTTGGAGTAGTTTGCTGCGTTCTCTCCCATGAATTTCACCTTGCTGTTTGCGCCCACAAGGAGGAAGAAAAAGTTTTCTGGGTCTGGATAGTCTGCGTTCCAGCCCCAGCTGAAGAGCTGAAAATTGCCCTTGAGCATCTTTTCCTGGAAACGGTTGTAGTCGGTGGTCCTGTTCTCGAGCTGTATGCCGAGGAGTTTGAGCCTCTTTATGAACCAGTTTATAATCGGCTTCGCATCCACCCCTGTCCATGCGTTGTCAAAGGTTATGACAAGGGGTCTGCCTGATCTGTCCCTTCCACCTGGATAGCCTGCCTCCGCAAGGAGTCTTCTTGCCTCTTCTATGCCCTTTCTTACGGGTTTTTTCTTTTTTTCATCCCATGTGTACACAAAGGGATTTATGCCCTCCTTGCCTTTCAGATATCCGAAGATACCCGGTGGTATGGGAGACATGGCAGGTATACCACGACCGTTGTTGAATATATCTATGAACTCCTCGTAATCGAGTGCAATGGATATTGCCTGGCGGAGTTTCTTTTTCTCATCCGTATATCCACCTACCACGTCATCGAGCATGTTGAAACCCATATAGTACGTGGACGGTCTTACAGCGGTGACAAGCCTTATGCCCTTTTCCTTCATGAAATCCGTAAGCTCCGCCTTACCCTCTGCAGAAAGGGTTACGGCTTGATCGAAACTGTCGGATGTAATGCCTGAGCTGTCGTAATAACCCTGTAGAAACTTGTTCCACCTCGGTATGGCTTCCTTTTCGAGCTTGAAAACTATTCTGTCTATAAAGGGCATCTCTTTACCCGCATCCTCAAGTAGCCCCTTTTCCATGTCCCCTGGTTCACCTTCCTCAGGGTACCTTTCTCCACGGAAGTTCTCGTTCCTTACGAGCACTATCTCCATGTTTGGATTATAGGTCTCCATTCTGAAAGGACCTGTGCCCACAGGGAATCTATCAATGGTTATGTTCCTCTCTTCGAGGGGTCCCTGTTTGTAGAACCTTACAACCTCCTCTGGTACAGGTGAGAAGAATGGCATCGCAAGCCAGTATACAAACTGTGGATACTTGGTCTTGAGTATGATCCTGAAGGTGTAGTCATCTACCTTTTCAACACCTGGTAGAGGAAACTTCCTGTAGTCGAGCACTATGGGATTCCTCCTCTCATCGAGGAGCTGGTTGTATGCAGCACCTGCCCTTTTTCTCCTCTCCTTTCTTATCTCCTCGAGTTCCTTTTTAAGGGCGTCTGCAAATTCCCTGAGCCCGAGTATGTATTTTTCGAGTATGGAGAGTATGGGGCTATGGTTCAATGGGTCTGCAAGACGCATTATCTGATAAATATAATCATCCGCCCTGAGCTCCCGTGTGCCTGTGAAAGGGAAGTCCTTTATCTCCTCTATGCCATCGAGGTCATCATCGGTAAGATCCATATAGAGGGGTCTACCGTCCTTATCCTTTGCAAAGGCAGGGTGGTTCTGATACATGATACCCCTTTTTATCCTTATCTCGTATATCGCCCTGTGTATCCTGTCAGGTGGTGCATCTGGTGGGAGGACGTTGTTGTTCTTATCTAAGTACACAGGCACTGGTACTGACTCTGCTGTAAGAGGTATGAGTTCATAGGGACGCTTCAGGTAATGGTACTGCAGGGGTGGTTCGTATATCTGTGCTATGAAGTCGTACTCGTTGGAGCTGTAGGAGCGTGCTGGGTCGAGGTGTTTTGGTGGCTCGTCAAAGGAGGTATAAAAGATGTTCTTACCCCTCTCGGAAGGACGATAGGGGTTGTTGGGGATGCATCCTCCAGTAAAGAATACAAGAAAAATCCCCAGGGCTAAGACCCTTGAAAGGGGATGTGGCATCTGAGGAATCATTGCAGGGATAAAAAAATATCATATTATTTATAAAGGGTCAAGGAATCCCGGGGAAAAGGCTCTGTCAGGGGCTTTCCCCGTATTTTATCTTATCCCAGAGACCGTATCCATTCAATAACTCTCTATGAAGAGTTTTCCAGGGTCCTCAAGGTAGGAGATTACCTTAGTGAGGAATTCTGCCGCCTCTGCACCATCCACCACCCTGTGGTCAAAGGTAAAGGACAGGGGCAGTATCTTTCTTATCTCTATTCTACCATCCCTCACCCATGGTCTTTCCCTTATCTTTCCAGTGCCAAGGATAGCCACATCAGGATAGTTTATTATCGGGGTTGCGTATATACCGCCGAAGGATCCAAAGTTACTTATGGTAAAGGAGCTCCCCTTGAGCTCATCAAGGGAGAGTTTTCTCTGCCTTGCCTTTGTACTGAGGGTCTGGAGTTCCTCTGCGAGTTCAAGGATGGTCTTTTTGTCCACATCCCTGACCACAGGCACCATGAGTCCATCGGGTGTATCCACAGCAACACCTATATTATAGTACTTCTTTACCACTATCTCCTCCCTTTCTTCATCTACGGAACTGTTGAGCATGGGATGATAGGTAAGGGCATGGTGTACAGCCTTCATGAAGAAGGGAAGGAATGTAAGACGAATGTTCCGCTCTCCTGCCACCTTCTTTTCCTTCTCCCTCAGGTGCCAGAGCTCTGTAATATCCGCATCATCCATGCCTGTCACAAATGCAGCTGTCCTCAGGGACATGAGGAGATTCCTTGCTATGCTCTTTCTCACACCCTTTATCGGTACCCTCTCCACGGTGCCATACCTGTCTTCTGTCTCCTTTTTTACCTCTCCCACTGCACCACGCACATCCTCCTCTGTTATGCTTCCGCCTGGACCAGTACCATGTATCCTTGTAATATCCACCCCCAGTTTCTTTGCAAGGCTCCTTACCCTGGGTGTTGCGAGCACCTCTTCCTTTTCAGGGAGGGTACCCACAATAGATACCGACTCCTCTGCACCCGGTCCAGTAACGTCTATGGTAAGGAGGGTCTCCCCCACCTCGACCACATCACCTTCCTGTTTGTTGAGCCTCACCACCCTTCCTTTCCTGGGTGAGGGCACCTCCACAACAGCCTTATCTGTCTCTATATCGAGTATTACCTGATGTTCGTCTATACTGTCACCTTCCTTGACGCGCCATTTTACAATCTCGCCCTCTGTTATACCCTCGCCGAGATCGGGCAGTTTGAACTCATACCTCATGGTATACCTCCTTTTTCAGGAGAGGATACTTTCCTGTAAATGCCATGCAGGGTTCTCCCTCAGTATTCCATCACCTTCTGATAGGCTTGCCTTATCCTTTCCTTAGAAGGTGTATAGTAGTCCTCGAGTTCTGCAAGTGGTATGACCGCCTCTGGTCCTGCCACCCTCAAGACAGGTGCCTTGAGATACATTATTGCCTCTTCCACAACAAGGGCGGATATTTCTGCACCCAGTCCACAGTACCTTGTTGCCTCGTGGACTATAACGAGTCTGCCTGTTTTTTTAACAGAGTTGAGCACTGTCTCCTCATCGAATGGTTTTAGGGTAAGGAGGTCTATTATCTCTGCATCGAATCCCTCTGATGCCTCTATCGCCCTGTGGAGCATGGTACCCCAGGACACAACGGTGA
>WGFF01000149.1 GCA_015492355.1 Deltaproteobacteria bacterium | reverse complement strand
GGGGGTGTAACCCCCTGAAGCAAGCAACGCAAGTTGCTTTTATAATATAAATCTTACCTTAGTAAAAAAACAGGGGGTTTCAGGGGGTGTAACCCCCTGAAGCAAGCAACACATCATCTCTTCCAGGTCCAGTATGGGAAGCCCTTCTCATCCCTGAGCTTGAGTATCCTTCCCTCCTTGGTGAGTTCTGCTGCAACAAAGAGGCTATCGCCCCTGAACCTCACCATAGAGCCCTTCACCTCCACACGGTCGCCTGCCTCAAAGCTGAACCCCTGGTTGTGGACAAACCATGCAGGACCGAGATGGACAGGTATGGTCTCTGAGTCGATCCTTATAAGGAGCCTTATACCATAAGCCCTGTCCTTTGTATCTGGTAATCTACCCACATCAACGACCTTCCCCTCCACCACCCTCTCAGTGGACTTGTTGTAAAGCCTGTTCCATATCTTCCAGCCGTCGTCTATCTGGGCTATAGCATGGAGGGGATGGAGGATAAGGAGCAGTAGAAATATATACACTAAAATCCTCATGGCAATCCTCCCTGTATCGTCAGCTTAAAAGTCCCCTCTCCCTCAGGGTGGCAAGGAGTTCCTCCTCCTTTTTCTTCATCCTCCTTGCCTGCGCACCACCCCTTACATGATCATATCCCAAGAGATGGAGGAGACCATGGATGAAAAGCCTTGAGAGTTCCTCCTCCCTGCTCACCCCATACCTCTCCGCCTGCGCATCCACCCTGTCAAGGGAGATGATTATATCCCCGAGGAGATAGTCGTCCTCCATGGGGAAACTCAACACATCCGTTGCACGGTCTATGCCCCTGTACCTCCTGTTGAGCCCCCTTATACCACTGTCATCTGTAAGCACCACACTCAGCTCCTTCTTACTTAACCCCAAGTCTCTTAAGATGCACCTTCCTATCCTTCTTATCCTCGCCAGGTCTTTCCCTCTCCCTGTATGGTCCTGGACCAATACCTTCACCCCTCTCCTCCTTGCCCATGGAAACGGGCTCTGGATAGTCTATCCTGTGGTGGTATATACCGGTGAGCACCCTGTTGAAGCTCTTGGTTATGAAATGGAGGTCTTTTAACGTGAGCTCGCATTCGTCGAGCTGTCCGTCGATGAATATCCTGTTTACTATCTTCTGTGTGAGTCCCTGTATCTTTGCAGGTGTAGGCTCATGGAGGGTCTTACTTGCAGCCTCTATGGCATCCGCAAGCATCACCAGCCCTGCCTCCCTTGTCTGGGGCTTTGGTCCTGGATATCGAAAATCCTTCTCGCTTATGCCATGCATACTCGGCTCTGCCATCTCCCTTGCCTTCTGGTAGAAGTAGGTAATAAGGGATGTGCCGTGGTGTTGCTGAATTATGTCGATTATCTCCTGACCGAGCCTGTACTTCTTTGCCATCTCAACGCCTTCTTTTACGTGATTGGTGAGTATGAGGGCACTCATGGAGGGTGCGAGCTTTTTGTGCCTGTTCTCGCCGGTGGTATTCTCTATGAAGTAAAAGGGCATCTTGAGCTTCCCTATGTCGTGGTAGTAGGCGCTCACCCTTGCAAGGAGTGGATTGGCATGTATGGACTCTGCTGCCGCCTCGACGAGTGAACCTATGACTATGGAGTGGTGGTATGTACCAGGGGCTCGCATGGCGAGCTCCTTGAGAAGTGGATGGTCCATCCTGGAGAGTTCAAGGAGTTTTATATCCGTTGTGTACCCGAAGATAATCTCGAATATGGGTGCCACACCCACTGTAAGGACCGCTGTAAGGAGCCCGTTTATGAAACCAGCAAGTACCATGAAAAGGGGCTCCACAGCAGTGCCCTCGCCCTTTATGGAGGCTATGCTCAGGAGTATAAGCCCGTTTACAGCACCGACGATTATCCCTGCCTTTATTACGGTAGACCTCTGTATGCAGTGTCTCACACCCATGGCAGCCACTATCCCACCCACCAGGAAATAGGCTGTAAGCTCAAGGCTTCCACCGAGGAAGAAACCAGCCATCACAGCCATGACAAGGGCAAACACAAGGGAGGTCTCGGAATTCAAAAATAGCCTCACAAGCATGGGACCGACTGCAACTGGTATCATGTAGATGTACACACTGGCAGGCACCACAGGGAGTATCTTCTCCACCACATCCGCTGTAATATCGGAGAATCTTATGAGAAGGAGCACACCAGTGTATATGACACCCATTAAAAGGAGGTCCTTGGGCTTGCGGGAGAACTTCCTTATATTTCTCGATGCGAAATGATAGGTGGTAGAGAGGAGTACCACTGTGAATACAAATATGCCGAGGTAAGCAAGGAAGAACCTCTTTTCCCTGACGACCGAACTTATGAGCTCGAGTTTGGAAAGGTCCTCCTTTGTTATCACCTGCCCTTCCCTTACCACTATCTCGCCCTTTTTGAGCGAAATCCCCTCTTCCTCTATCTCCACAGGGGATTTTATATCCATTACCGCCACATCCCCTGCCCTGTAGCTAAAACCGAGGAGGGTGAGGGCAGGAAAGAAGACAAGGGTGGTGATTATGCTCACTGCCACAAGGAGCAGAGCCTTCTGGAGATCGATCCTCCTGTGACGGATGTAGCCAACAAGGTTACTTAATATACCATCCTTTATCCGCCAGTCTCTCATCTTCCTCTATTATGGGCTGGTTTTTCTTTGCCTCTGCCCTCTCGAAGGCACGGATTATGTCCTGTACGAGCGGATGCCTTACCACATCCACCTCGGAAAAATATACAAATTCTATCCCCTCCACATCCCTGAGTATCTTCTGAGCCTCCACAAGACCCGATGGCTTTGCGAGCGGAAGGTCTATCTGTGTTACATCACCTGTAACCACAGCCTTGGAGCCGAACCCGAGCCTTGTAAGAAACATCTTCATCTGCTCGATGGTAGTGTTCTGGGCCTCATCGAGTATTACGAAGGAATCATTGAGTGTCCTGCCCCTCATGAACGCAAGTGGTGCTACCTCTATTATACCCCTCTCAAGGAGTCTCTGTGCCTGCTCAAAGTCCATCATGTTATGGAGGGCATCGTACAGGGGTCTAAGATAGGGATCGACCTTTGCTGCGATGTCTCCTGGCAAAAACCCCAGCTTCTCCCCAGCCTCCACAGCAGGTCTTGTAAGTATTATCCTGTCCACCTCTTTTCTCGAAAGGGAGGATACTGCTGCTGCCATGGCAAGGTAGGTCTTGCCTGTGCCAGCAGGTCCTATACCGAAAACGATATCGTACCTCCTTATGGCATCTATGTATCTCTTCTGTACGATACTCTTGGGTGTGATGTTCTTCTTCCTGAAGGAGACGTATATGGTATCGAGGAATACATCTGCCAGATGGATGGAGCCATCGGATGAGAGGATCCTTATGGCATAGTCGAGGTCAGGTGGGCTCAGCTGATAGCCCTTCTCAAGGAGTGAGTACATATCGAGTATTAGCCTCTCTGCAAAGGATACCTTCTCCTCGCTCCCCTCAATGATTACAAGGTTGCCACGGGTGTTCAGCTCCACCCCCAGTTTCTTCTCGAACCTCCTTATGTTCTCACCCCTCTCGCCAAAAAGGGTGAGGCAGAGACTGTTGTCCTCGAGTGCCAGTTGCTTTTTGACAGTCCTTTTCTCCAATCCTTGAATCCTGGAGGATTAATGATTTGGGGGAGACCCTTCACATGAAGGGTCTCCCCCCTTTTAAAGCCCCTGCGGTAGCCACAAACCGATGCCCCGGGAAGCCTTTCTACCTCAATTGAAAGTTTATCACAGGGGTGGGACTTTTGCAATTTCAAAAGTACAGGGAACTGTCAGACCCTGATCCGAGGGATGGAACCGAGGAAGTGAGACCCTTTGGCATAATTTGCCTGTATTCTGAGGGAAACCCCTTTTGTAAAAGGGGTTTCCCTCAAACTCCCTTCCCCAAAACTTCTAATCTAAAGTCTTTTGGGAAAGGGGATAGGGGGTTTCAGGGGG
>WGFF01000148.1 GCA_015492355.1 Deltaproteobacteria bacterium | reverse complement strand
GTAAAAGGGGTTTCCCTCAAACTCCCTTCCCCAAAACTTTTGGTTTAAAGTCTTCCGGGAAAGGGGGCAGGGGAAAACACCTTTTTACCAGAAAAGGGCGATAGCCCGCAGTGTTTCCCCCGGAATTGACACCAATCCAAAAACTGTTTATAGTAAAGACTGGGAGGTTCGATATGGGAAAGATAATCGGCATAGATCTCGGTACAACCAATTCTGTTGTTGCTGTGATGGAAGCGGGTGAGCCGAAGGTCATCGTGAATGAAGAGGGCAGCAGGATTACGCCTTCGGTTGTGGCTTTTACAAAGGATAAGGAGATCCTTGTGGGGCAGGTGGCAAAGAGGCAGGCTATAACCAATCCAGAGAATACCATCTTCTCCATCAAGAGGTTCATGGGCAGGAACTATGACGAGGTTACAGAGGAGATGAAGATGGTGCCCTACAAGGTTGAGCGGGATGAAAACGGCAGGGCGGTTGTATGGTCGAGCCACATGTCGAGAAGATATCTCCCGCCCGAGATATCCGCAATGATCCTTCAGAAGCTCAAAAGGTCTGCAGAGGCATATCTTGGTGAACCGGTGACAGAGGCGGTCATAACCGTCCCTGCATACTTCAATGATAGCCAGAGGCAGGCAACAAAGGATGCGGGCAAGATAGCGGGACTGGATGTAAAAAGGATAATAAACGAGCCTACCGCATCGTCCCTTGCATACGGGCTTGAAAAGAAAAAGGACGAGATAATAGCGGTTTACGACTTTGGTGGTGGTACGTTCGATATATCCATACTCGAGGTTGGAGAGGGTGTATTCGAGGTGAAGGCAACCAATGGAGATACACACCTTGGTGGAGACAACTTTGACCAGAGGATAATAGACTGGCTCATAGCGGAATTCAAGAAGGATCAGGGGATAGACCTGTCCAGGGACAGGATGGCTCTACAGAGGCTCAAGGAGGCAGCGGAAAAGGCTAAGATAGAGCTTTCCAGTGTGGCGGAGACAGAGATAAATCTCCCCTTTATTACAGCCGATTCCTCTGGACCGAAGCACCTTGTAATGAGGCTTTCGAGGGCGAAGCTCGAACAGCTCACCGGGGACCTCATCGAGCGCAGCCGCAGACCATGCGAACAGGCTCTCAAGGATGCGGGCTTGAATCCATCGGATATAAACGAGGTTGTACTTGTGGGTGGCATGACCAGGATGCCGGCCATACAGAGGTTTGTGACAGAGTTTTTTGGCAGGGAACCGCACAAGGGGGTCAATCCTGATGAGGTGGTTGCAATAGGTGCTGCGATCCAGGGTGGGGTACTCGCTGGAGAGGTAAGGGAGGTGGTACTCCTTGATGTAACACCCCTTTCACTCGGGGTCGAGACCCTTGGAGGGGTGATGACCACCCTCATCCCGAGGAACACCACCATACCCACGAAGAAAAAGGAGATATTCACCACTGCTGCGGACAACCAGACCCAGGTGGAGATACACGTACTCCAGGGTGAAAGACCGATGGCAAGGGACAACCGTACCCTCGGAAGATTTCATCTGGTGGGTATACCACCTGCCCCGAGGGGTATGCCACAGATAGAGGTCACATTCGATATAGATGCCAACGGTATACTCAATGTATCTGCAAAGGATCTTGCAACCAACAAGGAGCAGAAGATAACCATCACTGCATCGAGCGGGCTTACAAAGGATGAAGTGGAGAGGATGGTAAAGGAAGCAGAGAGCCACGCAGAAGAGGATAAAAAGAAAAGGGAGCTTATCGAACAGCGTAACCAGCTCGACTCCCTTATCTACTCCACAGAAAAACTCCTCAACGAAAACCGCGGAAAACTCTCTGAACAGGATATAAAGGCAGTGGAGGATGCGCTCAAGGAGGGCAAGGATGCCCTTGGCAAAGAGGATATAGGTGCAATCAAGAGTGCTATTGATAAAATCAATAGTGTATCCCACAGGATGGCAGAGGTAATGTACAAGCAGGCAACCACAGGAGGGCAGGCACAAGCTGGTGCTCAGGGTGGAGAAAAGCAGGGCGAGGTCGTGGAGGCAGAGGTTGTGGATGACAAATCAGGCACTGACAATCAATAAAGAAAGGCTCATTGTCAATCTGTAACAGGAAAGGGCAAGGTCTTCTACAGTACTGCACTTAAAGACTGTGAATCACTGCGGGAGGATTCTTGTACGGGGTTAAAACCCACCCCACACCTTCAAAGGCATCTCAGTGGGGGGTCCATGGAGGGGGAGGGATGCTGGTTTGACCCTCTGGGTTTGACCCTCCGGGTTTTACCCTCCGGGTTTGACCCTTTGGGTTTGACCCTTTAGAAGGTCTTTTTGAGCAGTCCGATTCTGGAGAGCCCTTACACTTTTAACTAAGGATATACTTGGCAGATGGGGGACCTTCCTTTAAGATAGGTCCCCTTATTTTTCATGGGGTAGATATACATGGCAAGGAAGGACTACTACGAGATACTCGGGGTCCCGAGGGATGCATCGGATGAGGAGATAAAGAAGGCTTACAGGAGGCTCACAAAAAAATATCATCCTGACCTCCATCCCGGTGACAAGGAAGCAGAGGCGAGGTTCAAGGAGATAAACGAGGCATACAGTGTACTCGGAGACCCAAAGAAACGCAAGGAATACGACCTTGGCGGTATCGGTTTTGAAACAGGTGCGGGAAGGACCTATCAGACAGGTGTGGGTGGTTTCAACTTCAGGGACTTCGGCTTTGATTTCGGAGGGTTCGAGGAGATATTCAGCGAGGTATTCGGAGGGCGATCGAGGCGTAAAGCCCCTGCAAGGGGCTCTGATATAGAGTATACACTTGATATAGACTTCCTGCAGGCTGTAAAGGGAACGGATGTACGCATAACCATTACAAGACCCCACGGAAAGGAGACCGTAACAGTCAAGATACCCCCTGGGGTAAAAGACGGCTCAAGGGTAAGGGTTGCTGGTAAGGGAGACCCTGGCATGTACGGTGGTCCGCCAGGGGACCTCTATATAATCACACGTGTAAGACCCCATCCATACTTCAGGGT
>WGFF01000147.1 GCA_015492355.1 Deltaproteobacteria bacterium | reverse complement strand
GTGATGGCTGTCATCAGGACCGGTCTCACCCTGAGACACGCCCCCCTTACCGATGCCTCGTCTATATCTACCCCGTCACGCAGGAGCTGGTTCAGATATGTTACAAGCACCATACCGTTTTCAAGGGCAACACCAAAGAGGGCTATGAACCCTACAGACGATGGTACAGAGAGGTTCTGCCCTGTAAGGTAGAGGGCAACCACACCGCCAACGAGGGCAAGTGGTATGTTGAGGAGTATAAGCAGGGTATTCTTTATGGAGTTGAAGCTCGAAAACAGGAGTAGTGATATTATGAGCAGTGTTACCGGTATGACCACCGAGAGACGCCTGTTTGCCTCCTGCTGGAGCCTGAACTGTCCACCCCATGTTATGAGATACCCTGCGGGTAGAGTAACCCTTTCGTCTATCGCCTTCTGTGCCTCCTCGACAAAACCACCTATATCCCTGCCAGCCACGTTGAGCTGTACGGTTATGAACCTCTGGTTGTTCTGTCTGGTTATCTGTCTCGGTCCTATTATCTCCTTTATGGTTGCGAGTTCATCGAGTGGCACGAGCACACCATCTGGTGCCTGTATGAGGATGTTGGCTATCTGTTCTGGTGTGGATCTGTACTCAGGGGCAAAGCGTACGAGTATGTCGAATCGCCTTATGCCCTCGAACACCTCACCTGCCACCTCACCACCCACAGCAGCCCTTATCACCTCCTGCACATCCGATACGTTTATACCGTATCTTGCTATGGCCTGACGGTCTATACGTATGAGGAGCTGAGGTGTACCTGTTACCTGGTCCACCTGTACATCCTTTGCCCCTGGTATGGTCCTTACGATACCCGCTATCTCGTCCGCCTTCTCCTTGAGTATTGCCAGATCGTCACCAAAGAGTTTTATGGCGAGCTCTGCCCTCACACCCTCGAGGAGTTCATCCACTGTCATCTGTATGGGCTGGGTGAAGTTGGTGAGCACACCCGGTATGGTGCCGACCTCCTGCCTTATCATCTCTACCAGCTCCTCCTGTGTCATATCCCCTTTTCTCCATTCCTCCTTCGGCTTGAGAAGGATGTACATCTCTGCGCTGTTTACTGGGTCTGTGTGTGCACCCACCTCGCCACGTCCTATGCGTGTTACCACGCCCTTCACCTCTGGTATCTTCATTATCCTCCTTTCCACGAGCATGGCTGTCTTGGTGCTCTCTGTGAGGGCTATGGATGGTGCCATGGTAAGGCGGAGCACTATGGTACCCTCCTGGAGTGTGGGTGTGAATTCCGAGCCCAGACGGGGAAAGATAACACCACCCACCACAACGAGCCCGGTGGCAAGGACTACCGCAAGGTACCTCCTCCTTACAAAGAACCTCACAACAGGTTCGTAGACCTTTATAAGTATACGGACGATGAGAATGTCCCTTCTTTCCCCGCCTTTACCCGATGGCCTCTTCATGAAGATGGATGAAAGGACAGGGGCGAGCAGGATTCCGAATACAAGGGAGCCTGTCATGGCAAGGGCAACGGTATAGGCAAGGGGACGGAAGGTCTTGCCCTCCACACCCTGAAGCGTGAAGAGGGGGAGGAACACTATGATTATTATGGATATGGCGAACACTATCGGACGTGCCACCTCTATGGATGCCCTTGCCACGGTCTGGATGAAGGACTCCGATGGGTCTCCCTTCCTGAGCCATCTGTCCACGTTCTCCACTATCACTATGGTGCCGTCCACCATCATGCCTATGGCTATGGCAAGCCCGCCAAAACTCATGAGATTGGCGGATATGCCAAAATAGTTCATCCATATCATGGCAAAGAGTACAGAGAAGGGTATGGATATGGCAACGACGATACTGGGCCTTATTGCACCGAGAAAGACCATGAGAACGACCACCACAAGCCCTATACCCTGAAACAATGCGGATGTAACCGTCTCCACACATGCACTCACCAAGGTCTTCTGCTCATAGTACGGTACTATCCTCACGCCTTCAGGGAGTATGCGGTTGATCTCCTCTATCTTCCTTTCCACCCGTTCTATAACAGTGGATGAGTTGGTGCCGTAGAGTTTTATGACCATCCCTGCAACCACCTCTTCCTCTCCGTTTCTGGTCTGTACACCCCTTCTTATGGCACCACCTATACGTACATCCGCTATCTCACTCAGGTACAGGGGCACACCATGATCTACCTTTATGATTATGTTCTTTATATCCTCTATGGTGGAGGCGAGTCCTATGGAGCGGACGATGTATTCCTCCCTGTTCTTCTCTATGAACTGGGCACCAACGTTGAGATTGTTCGCCCTTATCTTCTCTATCACCTCATGGAGGGTTATCCCGTATCTCAAAAGGGCGTTGGGGTCCACCACCACGTGGAACTGTTTTTCGTATCCACCTATGCCGAGCACCTCTGTAACACCCGGTACTGTCTGGAGATGGAATTTTACTATCCAGTCCTGTATGGTACGGAGTTCCTCAAGGGTGTATCTCTTGGTCTCGTCCTTCAGATAGTAGAATAGCACAAGCCCCATGCCAGTGGATATGGGACCCATCTTGGGCTCTCCAAACCCTTCCGGTATCTCACTGCGTGCCTGCTGGAGCCTCTCACCCACCACCTGTCTTGCAAAGTATATATCCATGCCATCCTCGAAATATATATTCACAACGGAGAGACCGAAGTTTGATACAGAACGTATCTCCCTGAGTCCTGGGAGCCCGTTCATGGCGACCTCCACGGGATAGGTCACATATTTTTCCACCTCCTCAGGGGCAAGTCCCTCGGTCTCTGTGAATACCTGTACGAGTGAAGGCGATACATCTGGAAAGGCATCTATGGGTAGTTTCTTGTAACTGTAATAGCCGGCAGAGATTACGAGTATCCCGAGCACAACCATAAGGAGACGATTGCGAAGGGAGAAAAGAATGAGTCTTTCCATAGTGTTGTTCCTCCTGGACCATCACTTCAGGGG
>WGFF01000146.1 GCA_015492355.1 Deltaproteobacteria bacterium | reverse complement strand
GACCCGATCGAATGAGAACTCCCCCATCTAAGGCGTGACCTTACATCACCATCACCAAAAAAAACCAGTCCTGGTGGAGATGAGGGATAAAACAGAGGTTATTTCCACCTCCATTCCTGTGCCCACAAAAGCCATCTTTCGGGACTTTTTCTGGATGTACTATAAACCTACATGGTTCATAAAGATGGGCTCCCTTTGAGTATCCTCTCTGCCCTGTGGATGTCCTTTCTTATCGCCCTTACAAGTTCTTCCCTGTTTTTAAACCTCCTTTCATCCCTGAGCCTTCTCTCAAACATGACCCTTATCTTTCTTCCGTAGATATCGTCCCTGAACCCGAGCACATGCACCTCTACGGTCTCCCTCCTGCCACCGAAGGTGGGTGCGGTGCCGATATTGACAACCGATGGAAGGGGTGTACTGTCTATCACGGTATAACCTGCATATACCCCTCTCGGTGGTATTATATCGCTCAGTACCTTCAGATTTGCGGTTGGAAAACCTATGGCTTTACCGATATCCCTGCCCTTTATCACATACCCCTTTATCGAGTAAGGTCTTCCAAGGAGTGTACCCACAACCTTCATCCTGCCCTCTTTTATAAGGCTCCTTACAAGGGAACTGCTCACCACCATTCCCCTTTTCGTGCATGGAGAGATAACGTTCACGGTGAAGCCGAACTCCTGTCCCAGCCCCTTGAGATACTCTACAGTACCGAGTTTGTTCCTGCCAAAGGCATAGTTTGGTCCCACCCATATCTCCCGCACAGACAGCCTCTTTACGAGCTCTTCCTCCACGAATTCCCTTGGATGCTTGGATGCGAACTCCTTTGTGAATCTCGCAAGTATCATGAACTCAATACCAAAGGACTCTATGAGCTCCTTTTTGTCCTCGAGATCGAGTATAAGGGGTGGGCTTTTATGCGGAGCAACGACCTTGAGCGGATGGGGCTCAAAGGTGTACACAGCAGAAGGGCATCCCAGCGAACGTGCCCTTTCCCTTACCTTTCGCAGTATCTTCTGATGCCCTATGTGTATACCATCGAAGTTGCCGAGTGTAAGAACCGTATCCCTGAGCCTTGCCTTCCTCAGAACCTTCATTTCATGAACCACCTCGATTGTATACTGGTACCATCTCTATGCGTCTTCTTTCAAGGTTGACACCGGTAATCCTCACCCTTATATCGTCACCTATACGAAATCTCCTCCTTGTGTGTTCTCCTGTGAGCACATGCCTCTTCTCATCGAATATGTAGTAGTCATCGAGAAGGGATGATACATGGATAAGTCCCTCCACAAAATACTCCTTGAGCTCCACAAAGAGACCAAAACTCGTCACCCCTGAGATGAAACCATCGAATACCATGCCTATCTTGTCCATCATGAACTGTGCCTTCTTAAGCTCCACCACCTCCCTTTCCGCCTCCATGGCTACCCTTTCCCGTGCAGATGTGTGATCAGCGATCTCAGGGAGCAGCTCCTCCATCCTCTTCCTCTCCCTCTTTGTGTATCTCTTCTTGAGCCACTTTTTAAGGAGCCTGTGAACCACAAGGTCTGGATACCTCCTTATGGGGGATGTAAAGTGGGTGTAGTTTTCAAAGGCAAGACCAAAGTGTCCTATGTTGTCCGCAAGATAACATGCCTGCTTCATCGACCTGAGGAGGAGATGGTTTACAACCCTCTCCTCTGGCTTGCCCTCAACATAGCGGAGTATTTTTTGCAGAACCGCTGGTTTTACCCTTCCAGAGGGTTTAAATGGTATACCGAGCCCCCTTACAAAGTCGTAAAAATCCCTTATCTCATCCTCATCAGGTTCCTCGTGCACCCTGTAGAGAAAGGGCATATTCCCTCTGGCAAATACCTCTGCAACCGCCCTGTTTGCCACGAGCATGAATTCCTCTATTATCCTGTGTGCAATATTCCTTTCAGACCTTACTATATTCTCCACCTTCCCTTCAACATCGAGTATTATCTGTGGTTCAGGAAGGTCAAAATCTATACTGCCCTGCCTGATGCGTCTTCTGTAGAGTTTAATAGCAAGTTCCCGCATCACCGAGAGGTCTGATAGTATCTGCGAGTACCTCTCTTTAAGTGAGTCGTCCCCCTCGGTGAGCAGTGTCTTGACCACCGTATAGGTCAGCCTCTCATGACTCCTTATGACACTCTCGTAGAACTTAGCCTCCACCATCTCCCCTTCCTTTGAGAAATCGAGCTCAACCGTAACAGTGAGCCTATCCTCATACGGGTTGAGACTGCATATACCGTTTGAAAGCCTTTCAGGAAGCATGGGTATACATCTGTCAGGGAAGTACACACTCGTTCCCCTTATGTAAGCCTCCCTGTCCACAGCAGTACCTTCCTTTACATAATGGCTCACATCCGCAATGGAGACCCACAGCCTGTAAGTATCCCCTCTCTTTTCCACAGCCACTCCATCATCAAAATCCCTTGCATTCTCTCCGTCTATGGTTACGATCCTGAGGCTTCTCAGGTCTTCCCTTCCCTCCATATCCATGTCCCTTACCCTTGGAGGGATGCCTTTGAGTTCTTCCCTTACATCCCGGGGAAAGGTGTGTGGAAGGGAGTACTTTCTTACTATGACCTCCACCTCCACATTCGGGTCCTCTGGATTGCCGAGTACCTCCACAATCCTTCCCGCAGGTCCTGAAAAACCAGTGGGCCAGCGCGTAATCTCTGCGACGACCATAACCCCATCCTTTATACCCCTTGCAAGCCCGGGTGGTATGATTATCTCATCCACTATCCTCTCATCCGCAGGCACTACAAAACAGAATCCCTTCTCCCTGTGGAATCTTCCCACAATCCTGTGATGCGCCCTCCTGAGTATCCTTATAATTGTGCCTTCCCTCTTCTCGCCCTTTCTTCTACCCTCTATCCTTGCAACAACCCTGTCTCCATGCATCGCACCCCTGAGCCGTGACGGACTTATGAATATATCCTCTCCGCCGTCCTCTGGCACCACAAAACCAAAACCATCAGGATGGCAGGTAAGCTCTCCAACCACAAGGTTCATCCTCGATGGAGGACCATACCTGTTGCCCTTTATCTTGACCACACTCCCCTCAGAGACCATCTCCTTTAAAAGCCTCTTAAGCTCCCTCTTCTCCTCCTTGGGCACCCTTAGCCGACGCATGAGCTCCTTCAAGGAGATGGGCTTTGTGGTCCTCTCCTTCATGAAGGAG
>WGFF01000145.1 GCA_015492355.1 Deltaproteobacteria bacterium | reverse complement strand
AAAGGTATTTTCATTAGGTAATGGGTATCTTTTGCGGACTAAATACTGAGGGAAAACCCTTTTTTACAAAAAAGGGCGATAGCCCGCAGTGTTTTCCCCACAACAAAGATTCAGGTCCGATTTGATGACCCATTACCTTGTAAAAAGGTTCCCCCTTTTTTGATGCAGATGAAGTTTGTTCTCTACGACATTCTCTTTCACATCGTTTTTGTGGTCCTCTCTCCCTATCTCGCATTCAAGGTGATGACAAGACCAGCTTACAGGGATGCCTTTTTCGAGAGGTTCGGTTTTATAGGCTACACCCCATCTCACCCTTCTGTATGGATACATGCAGTGTCAGTGGGTGAGACGAGGGCTGTCCTTCCCCTTGTAAGGCTCATCAAGGAGAGATACCCTGATATAAAGATAGTCTTCTCCACCACCACGCCCACAGGACGTAGCCTTGCGCAGAAGGAGGCAGGATTTGTGGACAGCCTCATATACTTTCCCTTTGATTTTCCCTGGGCTGTAAGGCGTGTTGTAGAGGCTATAAAGCCCGTTCTTTTCGTGGTGGTGGAAAAGGAGATATGGCCCAATACCTACCGTGTACTCAAGGATAGGGATATACCGGTTGTGGTTGTCAATGGCACCATATCAGAGAGGTCGTTCAGATGGTACAGGGCCATGGGTTTTTTCTTCAGGGATGTCTTCTCCAGGATCACTGTTTACTGTGCTGGCACAGAGGAGGACGGAAGGAGGGCTACGGCACTCGGCATACCGCCAGAAAGGGTCGTAACAACGGGTAATATAAAGTTCGATATGGACGATACGTACGGTGAAGAAGGGTATTTCAGGAGGCTTAGAGAAGATCTCGCCATAGACGAATCAGATCTGGTAATAGTCGCCGGGAGTACACATCAGGGAGAGGAGGAGATGATACTTCGGGTCTTCAGGAGGCTCAGGGAGGATTTTAAGGGGCTTGTGCTCGTCCTTGCACCGCGACATCCAGAGAGGTTCGATGAGGTGGAATCCCTCATAAGGGATCATGGGCTCGATTGTGGAAGACGCACAAAGGGTGGGGGTGCAGAGGTTATACTCCTCGATACACTTGGCGAACTGAGGGGCATGTACGGTGTGGGTGATGTCACCCTTGTGGGAGGTAGTCTTGTGGACGGTGTAGGCGGGCACAATCTCCTTGAACCAGCTTGCCTTGGAAAGCCTGTTGTGTATGGCACGTATCTTGGAGGATATGCAACCATGGCAGGGCTTCTTGAGAATGGAGGCGGTGGGATAAGGGTAAGGGACGAGGAGGCACTCTTCAAGGTCCTCAAAAGACTCCTGTCGGATGGCGAAGCGAGAGAAGAGATGGGTAGATCCGCCAGAAAGGTCGTTGAGTCCAACAGGGGGGCACTTGAGAAGACCCTAAGGGTCATAGATGGATTCCTCAGGAGGGAATAGGGATTTCTGGTGCGCAGGCTTTATGAGAGGATAGAGGATGTGATGTACGGAAGGGATGGTGGAGGGTTTATGGGGTGGGTGCTCTATCTTCTTTCTGGATTGTACGGGGTGGTGGTAAGATTGAGGTACCTCCTTTACAGGAGCGGTATGGCAGGGAGGGTGGGGTTTCCGTGCAGTGTCATATCAGTGGGCAATGTAACAGTGGGAGGTACGGGCAAGACCCCCATGGTAATGTACATTGCTGGTATTCTCAAGGAGATGGGAAAGGATGTGGTGGTCCTGAGCAGGGGCTATGGAGGTAGTATAAGGGGGGTGGGTGTGGTCTCTGATGGTAGAGGGATTCTACTCGATCCAGAGGTGGCAGGGGATGAGCCTTATCTTATGGCA
Organism: Deltaproteobacteria bacterium; assembly: GCA_015492355.1. Lineage (GTDB taxonomy): Bacteria > Desulfobacterota > GWC2-55-46 > GWC2-55-46 > S146-73 > S146-73. The sequence continues at coordinate 5,078 of WGFF01000145.1, read as the reverse complement.
AGGAGGCTTGAGGGTGTGGCTGTAGTTGTGGGCAGGAAGAGGGCTCTTTCAGGCGCATACGCCATTGAGAGGTTCAAGCCCCAGGTTATGGTGCTCGATGATGGCTTCCAGCATCTTGGTGTGAAGAGGGACCTTGATATAGTGCTCTTCGATTCATCCACTGGTGTGGGTAATGGCTACCTCCTGCCCAGGGGTATATTGAGGGAGCCCATTGAGTGGATAAGGAGGGCAGATATTGTGATGATAAAGGGTAAAAACCCTGGACTCAGAAGGAATATGGAGGATATGGGGCTTCGTGTGTTCGACTTTTCTTACAGACCAGTTGGGTTGATAGACCTCAGGGACGATACACTGATGGATGTGGAGTATCTAAGGGACAGAAAGATTACCGTTCTTGCTGGAATAGCCAATCCTGACTCATTTGTAGAGACCTTGAAAGATACAGGTGCGCACATAATGAATACCCTTGTCTATCCTGACCACCACCCCTATGGTCCAGGGGATGTGGAGAGGATAAAGGATGTATCTATGGACAGTGACATGATAGTTACCACTGAAAAGGACGGTGTGAGGCTCAAAAGATACGTGAGCCAGGGGCTCTGTATATGGGCGCTGAGGGTGGAGGTGGTTGTGGAAGACAGGGAAGGATTTTTAAGGATACTCTCCTCAACAGTGGAGGGGAGGTGATGCCTTTACTCAAAGCCATCTCCTTTATCATAGCCAGCCTGCCATCCCGGCTCATGGTGGTGGTGGGAAGATACCTCGGCAGACTCGTCTACCTTATAGATGGGAGACACAGGAAGGTGGCACTCGACAACCTCAGGATGGCCTTTGGGCAGGAGAAGACCGAGGATGAGATAAGGACCATTGCCAGGGGGGTTTTTGAGAACATTGCCATCACATCGCTTGAGTTTATGAAGATACCGTGGCTTGGAGAGGGAGACATGGATAGATACATAGAATGTAGCGGTCTGGAAAACCTTAAGAACGCCTTTTCAAAAGGAAGGGGTGTTATACTCTACACCGCACATCTCGGCAACTGGGAGCTCCTTGCAGCATGGTACGGTATCAAGGGCTACAGGGGTGATATAGTTGTGCGCCCACTCGATAGCCCCCTTGTAGAAGGTTTTGTCAGATGGATAAGGACAAGATGTGGTAACGCTGTGGTATACAAGAAAAGGTCGATGAGGAGGCTCATAAGGACCCTTTCGGATAACGGGCTTGTGGGCATACTCCTTGACCAGAATGTGACCCTGTCCGAGGGGGTGTTTGTCGATTTCTTCGGTATACCTGCCTGCACCAACAGGGGGCTGGCACTCCTTGCCATGAAGACAGGCTCACCTGTTATACCTACCTTTATAGTGAGGACAGAGAAGGGACACAGGATAGTCATAGAAAAGGAGATAGAGACCCTGAGGACAGGGGACAAGATGGCGGATGTGGTTACCAATACCCAGCGATTTACACGGGTAATAGAGGATATGATACGGAGGTATCCAGATCAGTGGTTCTGGGTGCACAGAAGATGGAAGACAAGACCACCCGGAAAGGGAAAGACCCCCTCTTCACACTAAGATTGCGAGGAAGATCCTTTGTGTAAAGGGTTTCCCTCAAACACCCTTCCCAAAAACTTCTGGCTAAAAATCCTCTCTACCTTGGGGAAAGGGGGTATCTGAGGGCTCTGCCCCTGAAGTAAACTATTTTGACTCGATCCCTGAAAAGGTGTAATATAGAAATAGAAAGATAAGGGTATACCGGGTCAGGGAGGAGAGAGTAGTAGAATCCCTGAGGGGTCCTTCCGGAGCGGGGTGTGCAAGCCGTCTGTCCTGCGGGACCGGGACGGAAGCCTGAACCGTTCCTCTGGGCTACCACCTTGTAAGGGTTTGTCTCTTTCGCCTGCCTGGTATACCCTTTTTGTATGGTATTGCAGATACCGGGGGATGTGTTAAAATAAAAATAGAGGGATATGTATATAAGAGGCGGTGCATGGACTAACGTGTGTGTGCGTAAGTCCCATCCGCAGGGTGCGTGCAAACCACCTAAGGAGGCGTGAGGGGTGATACCCGAAGGGATTGCCGCCCAGGAGGGAGGCGAATCCGAGGGGCTCTGTCCGGAAGGGGTGTTACCCTTCAAGAGCCGGCGGATTGGATAAAAGCTGTTCATGCATCGCCTGTTTTTTGTGGAAGGGGAAAGGGCCCGGTGGCTCTGCAGGTCTTCAAAACCTGACTGTCCCTGTATCAGCAGGGACGGAGGGTTCGACTCCCTCCCCCTTCCGCCAAGAACAAACTCCACAGACCGAGACCAGAGATACCTGCCTTAAACCCCATTTCCGTATCGGGACTTCATAGTACAAGCCCGAAGGTCTACCTTATCGGATGGATTTTGAGTTCCCACCATAATCTTACCATTGGGGGAATACGTTAGTAATAGATAAAGAGGGGTGGGAGACCCTTCTTAGATCGATCTAAGAAGGGTCTCCTGCGGGCGTAATAAGGTAAAGGGAGTGAAGTTTACTACGGACCGCCGGTCTTGAAAGGTATTTTATGGTGAAGAAGGTGTCTTAAGGCCCTTTTCGCTCAAGCCCTTTAGAACCCCGTCGGATGTTTTCCTTTTTGTACCCTTCCTTCGGGTATGCATCTTGGTCCTGAACTCAGACCACTGGGCACGGAGAAGGGCATCCAGGAGCGCCATTATTATCATTCTACCGCGTGATGTGAGACGATTGAATCCGTAGAGCAGGAACTTGCTCTCCTCAACAGTATCAAAAGGTATGTTCATAAAGAAACTCTCCACAGGCACATCGAGTGTCTTTGCTATCTTTAGCCACTCTTCTGTTGTAACAGGTATGGTGCCCTTCTCCTTTTGAGTGTATTCATTTTTGTTACAGCCTATAGCCTGCGCCATCATCTTCTGGGACGTTCCCTTTATTGTCCTTATGATGCGTAGTCTGTTGAGTATGTCCTGTTCATTCATGGATTTTACAAAGCTTACATGAGGATTTATTACAACATACCATACCCCGCATGAAAAATCGCCTGTACTTTTTTACAGGTAAGGCAAATTTAATATTTTAACCCTATTTTTCAATAAATAAAACTGTATTCACAGACAGTTACATGAAAGGTCAGTTCCTGCTAAAAGAGAAGACATGGAACTGATCTTTCAGGAAGGCGAGTTTTTGATAAAGACCCTGAGCACACCAGAGGAGATGGAGGCTGCATTCCGTCTGAGGCACGAGGTGTTCTGCGAGGAGTTGAAATGGGTGCCTCCATCACCAGATGGTATAGAAAGGGATGAGTATGACAACTTTGCCCAGAGCATTGGGGTCTTTGATGGGAGAAACCACCTTGTCTGTCATGTACGTCTGATTACTCCGCCAAATCGGTTCATGATAGAGAGGGAATTCGCCTGCCTGCTACCGAAGGACAGACCCTTCAGAAAGACACCCGATATGGTCGAATCAACGAGGATATGTGTGAAGAGAACGATACGTAATGCCACCTACATGTCGATGCCACTTTCCCATCTCCTCTATAAAGCCATGTATCACTGGAGCCTTCACAACAAGGTGCGCTATCTGATAACCATAGTAGAGAAGCGATACTATGTATTGTTGAAACGGAGCAAGTTCCCCTTTGAACCCATAGGCGATTTCCTGCCCCTTGGTGACGGTGTGCTTTCAGGGATAATATCCCTGGACTGGCGTGAGTTCGACAGGAAGATAAGCGAGAAGAGGCCCGAGCTCTTTGAATGGTTCATAAGGTTACCAGCCTTTGATCGCAGGCAATTGCTATTGCGTGAGCTTTATTGACCGCATTGAGCTTCCTCTCTATGTTCTGGACATGGAATTTTACGGTACGTTCGCTTATATCGAGTATCACAGATATCTCCCAGTTGGTCTTGCCTTCCTTTATCCACTGGAGGATTTCCCTTTCGCGTTTGGTAAGTGTTTGTGTGGATGAGAGTTCTGAAAGATTGGATATCCTGAGCAGTGCCTGATGGAGGTGTGGGGTGAGAATGGAGAGGATGTTTTTGTGATGCTCATCGAATCTGTTCGTGCCTGAGAAGGTAAATATTGTGGCTGTCCGTATCCTCTGGTCATAGATGCCACCACTTACACCATGTATGAGCCCAAAATCCCTTGACTCAGAAACAAAGCCACGTGGAAGCCTGCCTGCATACAATCTGTACGTATCCTCCCACAACTGGGCATCCGAGTACTGGAAGTTGTACCATACGATGGGGTCTATATGATAAAACCGCATATCATTGTATCGCCTTAGCCATTCAAGGGGATAGTTATTGTTGATAATCTTTGGCGAAGCCCTCTTAGAGAGCGAACCATCGGTATCGCCTTCGCCTATGCCACAGATATTGTAGTCTCCACCCACAAGATTCTGTATCTTTACCAGTATCCTTCTCAGCTCACCCTCGCTTCTACATGCCACAGCGCTTTGGATTATCTCGAGAATCTTTATAAGCTCGTTTTTTGAGAATCTTCTGTAATCCATGATATCTCTCTTGTGGGGTTATAAAGATAGCGCCCCAGGGGATACCCTGTAAGGGAATAACGGGCTTTACCCTGAATCTATCCTCCTACAGGAAACGTATCCCCTTGTTCTATCTGAACCACTCAGTCGATTGAGCCTATTCATAAACTTTTTTAGGATTTTTATACCAGATAAAAAAATTCTAACGTAATCTTTATACCTGTGTCAATATTTCTTGGAGAGTGGGTAATCTACAACCCCGTAAGGTCGTGTACGGAAAGGAAGGGTATGGCATTTGTTCTATGGGGATGAAGCCCCCGCCCTCAGGGCAGGGCTTCGATTATATTTTTCGTAAAAAACGCAGACTGGGGATACAGATATCTTTATTGAAATCCTGGTGCCGGAGGTGGGAGTCGAACCCACACGGGCTTGATGCCCACGAGATTTTGAGTCTCGCGCGTCTACCAGTTTCACCACTCCGGCATGAAAAAGGATACGATAAAAGGGGCTTACAAGATAACCCGCAACTATTCTTTAAGGTAATGGGTATCTTTTTCGGACTTGTCTGATTGTGAGGGAAACCCCTTT
>WGFF01000144.1 GCA_015492355.1 Deltaproteobacteria bacterium | reverse complement strand
GTGTTTTCCCGCAACTAAACCGCCTTTTTCTCCTCCACTACAAAGAGGGTTTTGAGCTCATCGAGGGCAGAGTTTATCTTCTTTTTGAGCCCCTCATCGAGGCTTTTCTTCTCACCGAGCTCCTTGAGTATTTCAGGGTGTCTTGTTTCGAAGAACTCATAGAGTTCCTTTTCGTATCTTCCGAGCACCTCCACCGGGTATTCATCCACGTACCCGTTGGTTGCGGCATATATGACGAGTATCTGTTTTTCGACCTCGAGGGGTCTGTACTGACCCTGTTTGAGTATCTCTACGAGCCGACTGCCTCTGGCGAGCTGTTTCTGTGTTGCTGGATCGAGATCGCTTCCGAACTGGGCAAAGGCAGCGAGCTCTCTGTACTGGGCGAGCTCAAGCCTGAGTGTGCCAGCGACCTGTTTCATCGCCTTTATCTGGGCACTGCCACCCACACGGGAGACAGACAGACCAACGTTTATGGCAGGTCTTATACCAGAGTAGAAGAGATCTGACTCGAGATATATCTGTCCGTCCGTGATGGATATGACGTTTGTGGGAATGTATGCAGAAACATCGCCTGCCTGGGTTTCGATTATGGGTAGGGCTGTAAGGGAGCCTCCACCGAGTTCCTCCTTGAGCTTTGCAGCCCTCTCAAGGAGCCTTGAGTGGAGGTAGAACACATCCCCTGGATACGCCTCACGTCCAGGAGGTCTTCTAAGGAGCAGGGAGAGCTGACGGTACGCAACTGCGTGTTTGGAAAGATCATCGTAGATTATAAGGGCGTGTTTACCGTTGTCCCTGAAGTACTCGCCTATTGTACACCCTGCATAGGGTGCTATGAACTGAAGTGGCGCAGGGGTACTCGCTGTGGCTGCGACAACCACTGTGTAGTCCATAGCACCGTACTGCTTGAGCTTCTCCACTATCTGGGCAACGGTGGACTGTTTCTGTCCTATGGCAACGTAGATGCAGTACACATCCTGCCCCTTTTGATTGATAATGGTATCTATTGCAATGGCTGTCTTGCCTGTCTGGCGATCGCCTATTATGAGTTCTCTCTGTCCCCTTCCTATGGGTATCATGCTGTCTATTGCCTTGATACCTGTCTGGAGTGGCTCTTTCACAGGCTTCCTTGCAACTATTCCAGGTGCCTTTATCTCTACCTTTCTTGTCTCCTTCGCATCTATGGGACCCTTGTTATCTATAGGCTGACCGATGGCATTTACAACCCTGCCCATCATAGCCTCTCCAACTGGCACCTCAACTATCCTGCCCGTCCTCTTGACCGTATCGCCTTCCTTTATCGCATAGTCTGCACCGAGTATGGCAACACCTACGTTGTCCTCCTCGAGATTGAGAACCATCCCGTATATACTGCCAGGAAACTCTACAAGCTCCCCTGCCATGGCTTTCTCTAACCCGTACACCCTGGCTATACCGTCACCCACGGATATGACCGTGCCTACCTCCTGGACATCTATCTCCTTCTCAAAGCCCTTTATCTGGCTCTTGATTAACTGACTTATTTCTTCTGCCTTGATCATCTTTAGACCACTCCTTCCAGTAATTTTTCTTTCAGGTTTTCAAGCTGTCTTCTCAGACTGCCATCGAACACCATTCCCTCGGTCTTTATAACAAGACCACCTATGAGTTCTGGATTCTTCATGAACGATATGGTTACATCCCTTTTTGTAGAGGATGAAAGGTTGTTTTTTATCTCATCGAGTATGGTCTGGGGGAGTTCCACAGGTGATTCCACAACAGCCCTGAGCCTACCAGAGAGCTCATCCTCCATCCTGAAATAGGCACTGCATATATCCTCAAGGAGCCTTATCTTCCGTGTCTCAACGAGGATGACCAGGAGCCTCACCACAGCCTCTGACACACCTATCCTTTCACCTATCTTCTCCATGAGTCTCTTTCTGTCCTCAAGCCTGTACATGGGATTCAAAAGTATCTTGTACAGCTCAGGACTCCCCTTGAATAGAGAGAGCACATCCCTCATCTCTCTGCCGAACCTTTCGTACCGGTTCTCTTCCCTTCCTATATCTATGAGTGCCTTTGCGTATCTCCTTGCAACAGAGACCCTCTTCATGCCTGGAACCTCAGTTTCTTTAAATAATCCCTCACAAGCCTCTCCTGATCCTGTGGGGTCATCTCCTTTCTCAGTATCTCTTCCGCCATCCTGACAGCGAGCATACCCACTTCCTTTTGTATCTCAATCTTTGCCTTTCTTATCTCTTGTTCTGCTGTGAGCCTTGCCTGCTCCATTATCCTCAATGAAGCCTTTTCAGCCTCCTTTATGATCCTTTCCTTCTCAGCCTCGCCTTCGAGACGAAGGGATGTACGTATCTCCTCTACCTTCTTATCAAGGAGTTTCAGCTTCTCCTTGTATTCCCTCTCCTTTGCCTCTGCCCTCTCCTTTGCCATCCTGGCAGAGTCTATAGCCTCTTTTATAGACTCTGCCCTGCCATCGAGGTATACCTTGATAATCTTCACCCATACAAGGTATATGACAGTGGCAAGTATTACAAAGTTGATTATCCTCCAGAACATGGCACCACCATCGTCGTGTGCCTGTCCAGAGGCAAAGGAGATGGAAGGAAAAAGGGACAGGGATAACAATAGCACCGCAAATCCGCCCACATCCCTTTCGAGTATTTTTTGAGCTATGTTCTTTGAGATGGTCTTTGCCTCTTCCCTGAGCCTTTCCAGGGCGAGTGTCTTTTCCCTTGCAAGTTCATTTTTTACCCTGTCTATCTCCTCTGTAGCCTTCTTTCTTGCATCCTCCAGGATGGACTGCTCCTTCCTTGTAGCCTCTTCTTTGATCCTGTTTCTTTCCTCCTGCCCTTCTGCCGCAGCCTCTTTGAGACGCCTTTCGTACTCCACAAGCCCCTCTTTCACCTTGTCCTCGATATCAGAGGCCTCCTTGAGGGTGCCACCTATCCTTCTTTCCCTCTCCTCGAGTACCCTTTCAAGGGGTTTGTAGAGAAATCGGTTCAGCACATAGAGGAGAATAAAGAAGCCTACAATCTGGTATATGAGTGTAAAGTTTATTTCTATCATAGACCCAACTCTATAACAGACTTTTTAGGGGTAAATCTTCAAGAAAGCAAAAGGTTTTTTGTCTGCCCCTCTGAACGGTCGATAAGCCTTCAGGACTGGCAAGAGATAAAACAAGATATTGCTATCATAAATGCTCAGTATGTGTCAAGGTTTTTTGTGAATCTCCCTGCCTGTTAAGGTGGGACTCCATAAATCGGACCTGAATTATGTAGATATTGAGGGCTAAGTTGTTGTGGGAAAACCCTCCGGGCTATCGCCCTTTTTTGGTAAAAAAGTGTTTTCCCCTGTCCCCTTTCCCAAAAGACTTTAGATTAAAAGTTTTGGGGAAGGGAGTTTGAGGGAAACCCCTTTTACAAAAGGGGTTT
>WGFF01000143.1 GCA_015492355.1 Deltaproteobacteria bacterium | reverse complement strand
TCCACCGAGTGTGCCAGCCCGCCTGTGAAGTAATCCTCAGGGTATCTCCTGAGATCGGAATCGACTATGGTGGTGGTGGACCCACCCTCTGCCCTGCCCCTTATGCGCCAGCCCTTCTCCTTGAGCTGGGGCAGTTCATCGACAACGTCCTCATCGGTTATGACCTTTGCAGGCCTCGACCTTACCACATCGTAGAAAATGGTCAGGTACCTCGTGACGGACTCATAGACATACTCCACAACAGCCATGTACCCTGCACCAGGGGTACTGTTGTCATCCTTGCTGAGGCTGTACTCGAGCACACCGTCCTGCTCTACGGTCATCACCGCACCATCTATAAGCCTCTCGTCACTTTCTGGTCTGTATACAGTGAGTGTGGCTGACTGTGGCACTATCCTGCGGTTGTTCCTGTAGATACACACCCTGAGGGTGCCGGGTGTATTCACAACAAACCTCTGTCTTACAGGAAGGTCATCCTCCATCACCGTCTTTGTCATCTCCTTCTCCCCTGTTCCATCTTCCTTCCATTATCCGTCCTCTCTGCCAGTCTCTTAACCCTTGCCTCCATCTCCCTCTGGGTCCTTCCGTCTGGCAGACGCCCTGTAACCATGAGACAATGCCTGTACATACGGGATACCACCCTTTCTACAGCCCTTCTCTCCTTCATGCCCTCCATGCCTTTCGAGATATTCCCTTACCTCTGGTCCGATGAACTCTGGTGGTATGGGCTCTGGTGGCTCAAGGAACGGTCCGTCAGGGAACACAACACCCATCCGCTTGAGTCCACGGTGCCCTCTCAGCGCCTCTTCCATACGTCTCAGAAACCTGTCATCTATCCTTTTAAGGGGTATCCATCCATCCCGCCAGTAGTGGACCGCCACCTCCCTGAGCTCTCTTACCTTTACCGTGCGTATGTATCTCTTCCCGTCAGAAGAAAGGTAAAACCTCCTGTTCCACATCCAGAACCCATCGAGATACTCGCCCTGCCAGCCTATACAACCATATCCATCCCCTCCCAGGGGGATGTATCCCCTTCTTATCATGGACTCAAATAGACCGTTCATGCCAAATCCTCTATTCTTTTCAGGGACCCCCGGGGAGGGGAGTTCTGCTCCCCTCCCGTGACCACAAGGAGGTTTACTCACTCGTGGTCAGTGATGATGGCTACACCTCCGCTGGCATCCGTGTTTACGCATTCATCACCGTAGATGGCGGTTACAACTATCTCTGTTGCCCTCAGGGACGCATCCCTCTGGAACTCCGTCCTTGCACCCGTCTTTATCACGTATGCAAGTCCTGACTGGTTTCCCACAGGCATCATAACCCCCTGTCTGTCCGCATCGAGGTTGACGGATGCACAGTTTGTGGACTTGTATATATCCACACCGTAGAGGCTCGCAAAGGCACCCAGGTCCTGGGCGGGTGCAGAGGGTCCTCCCCAGATGGCACCTGTGGTCGTTGCAAGGGCGGTCCTGAGGTCATGGACCTGTACAGGGTGGAGTACACAGGCAAAGGGTCCCTTTGCATTACCACTCTCAAGGATGTAGAGCGCCTCAAGGAAGTCCGCCTCTGTCATATCCGCACCACTGGTGCCCACGGAGTTTGTAAAATCACCCCCCTCTGCGAGGAGGTCGGAGTCTATCTTGTTTGCCAGTGCCTTGCCGAGCTCCTGCGCATAGGGCTCAAGCCCACCAAGGCTGTCACTGCTAAGGAGCACATCCGTCACGGTTATCATTATCCCTGCCTCATCCGCTGTAACGGTTGTGGATGTGGTGTTGACAGCGGTGTTTCCTGCATCCACGCCCTCTGTGAGGTCTCCTGCCTGCAGGAGGGGCCATCTGGGAAACTCCACAGTAAGGGTGCCCTCCTGGCTTATATCAGCAACCCTCACAAGGGGTGGCATCACTGCCTCTGCATAGGCGGCATCTATTATGAGCCTGGATACTATCTCTGCTGCCACAAGCTCACCTGCACTTGCAACAGCGGTTGTAACCTCATTAGCCATGGTTTAACCTCCTGTCTTGAATCTCCTTCTCCTTGCCTCTACAAAGGGGTTCCTCACGTTCCTGAACCTGTAGACCTGTCCGCCCGCACCATGGATGTATATCCCCTCCCTGAGGAACATATCCAGGTCCTCCCTGGGCATGGTGCGCCATACCACTGGATCGGAAAGGTCGTACCTGCGGGCAATACTGTTGCTGAACATGACCGCCCTTGAGCCAGAGCCCTCTGTACCGCGTGGACGCAGGTGGTGGGGTCTCTGTGAGAGCCACTCCTCCACATACTCATCGAGTGTTACAGACCCGCCTGAACCATTGGCAACAGAGATGTTTCCATCCTCGTCCATCTCCACGTGCCCTTTTATGAGCTCCACCACCTCATCCGCATCGACCACATCGTGCTTCGTTACAGCCCTGAATATGGCTGAGACCTTCTTGTCCTCCCTCAGCGCCTCGACCTCCTTTCTCAACACCTCCACCTCCTCTGTGTGTCCCGCTGTCCTATCCTCGGTATGTGCCATCTTTCCCTACCTCCTTTTTTATAGTTAGAGTGAAGCCCCCCGTCCCCTTTCCCAAGAAACTTTAAACCAAAAGTTTTGGGGAAGGGAGTCTGAGGGAAACCCCTTTTACAAAAGGGGTTT
>WGFF01000142.1 GCA_015492355.1 Deltaproteobacteria bacterium | reverse complement strand
TTCAAAGGTACCTTCGGCAAAAGTCTGTTGGCGCATTCTCTTAACCTCCATAAAACTTGATGCGTATAAATGTATCATACAAGAGTGGAAAAATAAATCAGAGATTCCTTAGATAAGATTTACCAGGAATGCCTTGTAGGACAGCATGAGCCCTGTTACAAGTAGGATACCTATGATCATGAATATGAGGGATGATACAAGGGGAAGGACGATATATCTCCTCGTCCTTTCTGCATATGGGCTACTACCTATTCCAGCCGTGAGGGCTATGATATATCCCACGATTATAAGGGAGATGCCTATGCCAAGGGCATAGAAGACCAGTAGTACGAACCCATGGAGTGTGTTCTCTGGTATGCGGGCATAGTTAAGTAGCCTCGAAAGTGCAGGTGGTATGCACGGGGAGTAGGCTATTGCAAGGGCAGAACCAACAAGGGGGGAGAGTACGAAGAATATCTTTCTCCTGTCGAAGAAGAGTATGCTCGTAAAGGAAAAGAACACCATGGTGAGGGCAACAAGGATAATAAATATACCTGCAACGAACCTGAGTAGCTTAAGGTACTTAAGGAGTACCGTTCCCGGTGCAAGCCCTGGTGTCATGAGTAATCCGAAGAATATACTCAGCCCCAGGACAAGCCCTGTACCTACAACAATCGTGTTGAACAGGTCTTCGCCCCTATTACCCGTTCTCAGGATAAAATGGGTGGCTACGAAAAAGGCAACAAAGAAGGGTGTTATCTGGAGTATACATAACTGCCAGACAGAAAAGAATGCACCCACGCCACCCCAGAATGCCTCAAAAACACCGGGGCTCATGACCTCTTTTCCTCAGCCCTTGGCTCCTTTTCTTCTACTATCTCATCTATCCAGGAGGAGAGTTTCTCAAGTTCCACTATCTTTCCGTAGTAGGCATTCCTTACTATGCCATCCGCAGTGATGAAGAAGGTTGTAGGAGGGGCATTGACACCGTAGGTAGTTCCTATTCTATCGCCTCTATCATAGCCAGCTGGAAAGGGAAATTTCTCTTTCTCCACGAATTTTCTGAACCTGGAAAGGGAATCCTGGAAACCGAGAAGGAGGAACTCAACTCCCCTGGGATGATATATCCTGTAAGCCTCCTTGAATACAGGTGCGGATTCGTTCGAACAGGGACACCATTCAGCCATAAAGGTAAGTACAAGTGGCTTTCCCCTGAAATTATCGAAGGAGACCTTTTTACCCGACAGGAGTTCCACTGTGAAGTCTGGTGCGGGTTCACCTATGCCAGCAAGAGGGGTTACCTTCTGTCCACCACTGCAACCAGCGATGAAAAAGGATATCAATATGACGTATAAAGTCCTTCTCATAGTACCTTATTGAGCTCCCTGGTGAGGAGTTTCTCTGTGATGGCACCGGTGTGGATGAAGGTAAATCTCCCAGACTTGTCCACCACAAAGGTCTTCGGTATGCCGTAGATCTTATAGGTCTCTGCTATATCACCGGTCTCATCCAGGCCATTGAGATAGGTAAGGTTAAATTCCTTTACAAACTCCCTTGCCTTCTCCTCTGTATCCTGTACAGCTATACCTATGAACACCACGCCCGCATTCTTGAATGTGGAATACGTCCTTTCCAGGTCTTCAGCCTCTTTCCTGCATGGACCACACCATGATGCCCAGAAGTTTATCACAACCGGCTTGCCTGCAAAATCCGAAAGATTCACCTCCTGACCATCGAAGGTCCTGAGTTTGAAATCCGGTGCCCTCTCCCCCTCGTTGAGAAGGGTCGCCCTTATACCGGTTGTCTTTTTCTCCTCCACCCCATCAGAGTCACACCCGAAAAGGAGTACAAACAGGGATACAAACCCGAAAAGAAATAAAATGAGTGATATCCTTCCGTTCATCTCTTACCTTCCTTGAATTCAGGTATAGGTAGTTCCCATGAAAACACCCTTTTTTTCTGTCCTGGCAGGTCCTCGAGTATAAGTTCCATCGTTCCGGTCCTGAAGGGGAGCCTTTTGAACCTGAGCACCCCTTCCCTGTGATGGAGGTCCCCGCTCTCATAGGTTACACGCCAGTCAATAGGCTTCATCTCTGTTCCGTCAGGTCCCCTCAGGGTAGCCATCTTTTCGAGTGAGAAGGGGGGGAGTTTTTCCTGATGGGTATTGAAGTATACCATGAAGATGGTCTTGTCTTCAGCCTGATATTCCACTGCGTTCATGAATCCACCCATGAGGTCAAAGTATTCCATAGGTGCGTATATCACGTCAACATAAAGATCGCTCTCACCAAAATCACTCCTCCAGAGATACCTCTTAAGGAACCTGTTTGCCTCTGGAGAGAGTATGGTTGGTACGTTGCTTCCAAAATTCTTCTGAAGATAGGCTATGATGAGGGCGCTCTCCCTTTTGTTCACCTTGGCACCGTTCCTTACCCTCATCCTTGCCACTATGCCCTCCCACTCCCGTGCGGTATGTCTCGATGTCTCTATGGGTTCACTGCCGTGGCATATACCTGTGCACCGCCACCTGTAGAGGATTTTAATCTCCCTGTCGGTGAGCTCGGGATAACCAGTATACCTGAAGGAACGGATCCTTAAAAAGGTCTTTATGAATTCCGTCCTCGAGAGTGGAGCGGTATCCACAAGAAAGATAAAGGCGATAAAGAGGACAAAGCCCCCTACCAGACCAGCGATGGTCAGCACAGCGAGTATCCTTCTCACCGCTTCTTCTCCTCAATCACCTTTTAAACCACCTCCGCGTAATCAGTATTATCCCTCCAACTACCACAGCCCCCCATATTGCAATACCACCCCAGAGGATGACCCAGTCCTTTGTGTCGAATCCTCTGGTGTACTGGTATATCTTGCCCTTGATCCTCTTTACAGGGGTTATACGGCAGGCATCACCGTACTGATCGACAAACCATTGTATAATTTCTTCCTTTGTTTTGCCAGCCCTTATCTGTTCGCCTATCTGCTCCTTCCAGTCGAGCCCACAGCTCATATTGCAGTCCTCGAGTATGAGCGGACAATCACACGGGCACTCAAGTTCACGGGCAACCTCCTGTACGGTCGTAGCCCGGAGGTCTGTACCCGCAAGGACAACAAAAAACACGAATATACCGATCCTTATGTGTCTCAGCCCAACCATCCCTTTACCTTGTCAGAGGGAACCTTTTCTGTCTGTAAAACCCTGCCTGCAAGGCAGGCTTTATATCCTCAGCAGGTTAATCTCCCTTCACCAAAAAGGAAAGCCCCTATACATTAATGGTCTCCCCAAAGAGACCCCTTACAGACCATCAAGCCCTCTTCCTTACAAGGAGATACACAATACCACCGAGAAGTAAAACCCCTGTAAGGAACATAAGATACATCGCTGTAGATATATTCCTCTGGTGCTGGTAAGGTGCCATTTCCATCCCCTCAGCCATGGGGGAATACTTGATGTTTACTGATGGTCTCCTGTCCTTTTTTACGTATTCCAGTTCTATCCTTATGGTATCCCCTTTTTTTACGTCCCTGAATACCTTTGTAAAATGGACAAATCCCTTCTTTTCGTACCTCTCGAATCCCTGAGGCGTTATAATCCTGAAGTCCTCAGCCCGCAGGGGTTTCTGTATATCCACCTCGAGTGTATCTGTATCATGGTTCGCACGGATTACGTGATGGAGCACCCGTCTGGTTTCACCCTCAGGGAAGGGGTCTGTATGGAAGCTGAGATAGAAGTTCGGATAGGGAAGCCTCAACCTTACATCATCGAATCCATCTACAGATCTCTGGGTGTAGAGCTGGCAGAAGTGCTGTCCCTTCGGGGAGAGGCTACAGGCATCACTTATCACCGAACCACCCGGTATGTAAAAACTCGTCTCGTTCGGGAAGAGTTCGTTGTTCTTGAACCTTCCATCGTATATAAAGAGCACCCCGGGGGAATCATACTCGGGCCATATTGCAACCCTCATCCTCCCTATATCGAGTCCTGCACCAAGGACATCAAGGGGGACGAGTATGTAAAGAAAGAGAAACAGCAGGTACCTTCTCATAATTTCATGTTACCCTACTTTTGGATTCTAAACAAGCCCCCTCTGGGAAATAAACCGACCACCGCAGGTAAGAATGGCATCCCGGGGCAGTGGGTTTCAGGTCTTCGTATACCTTAGTGAAGTTCTTTTGCCATCCCCCACTGCTATCCTATTGCCATGCCCCCAGATTTTCATCTCCTTCCTCAACCCCGATAGATGGTTAAAGATAAAGAGGGCACATACCCCCGTGGGTATGTGCCCTCTCTTAACGAACGGTCGGTCTCTTTGAGATTAAGACAACCCCTTATCAATGAGTTCCTTTATCTGATCCTTTGGTACTGCCCCTACCACCTGGTCAACCACCTCACCGTTTTTGAAGAGTATGAGTGTGGGTATGCCCCTGACGCCGTATTTACCCGGGGTGGCGGGATTCTCATCCACGTTCATCTTTGCGATCTTCACCCTGCCACTGTACTCCTCAGCCATCTCCTCCACTATCGGTGCTATAGCCTTGCACGGCGCACACCAGGTCGCCCAGAAATCGACCAGGGCAGGTATATCTGACTTCAGTATCTGGGCTTCAAAGGTGGAGTCAGTAACCTCTATTATATTTTTATTCCCAGACATCCGATCACCCCTTTCTCGGTTTTTAAAGAGGATATTGTTATGTTTGTAAGAATATAAATCAACGATGGAGATATGTCAACCAATTTTATATCCCCACCTGAGATCTTGACATGGAGAGGATGATTTATAACAATAACAGGTATGCAGTACGAAAGGCTTCTCAGTCTACTCGAACAAACCGCAGAGAAACTCTCCATAAGGATCGACTACGATGACCTCCAGAAGGGCGAGGTCTCTACCCCGGGTGGTTTCTTCAAGCTGAGGGGAGAGAAGTACATACTCATCCACAGGGACCTCAGTGTAAAGGAAAAGGTAGACCTTCTCTGCCGTATACTGGCAGAGATGGATACAGAAAATACCCATCTACCACCTGAGATACGGGAAAGGATAGAGAGGGTCAGGCACAGGGGCACATCTCAGCAGTAAACCCCCTCGCCTACAGGGCGGGGTTTTATATC
>WGFF01000141.1 GCA_015492355.1 Deltaproteobacteria bacterium | reverse complement strand
TATACCCCCTGAAACCCCCGCTTTTCACTAAGGTAGGGGTTTGTTTATAAAGCAACTTCGTTGCTTGCTTCAGGGGGTTACACCCCCTGAAAACCCTCTCCCCTTTCCCAAAAAACTTTTAGATTAGAAGTTTTGGGGAAGGGAGTTTTGAGGGAAACACCTTTTACAAAAGGGGTTTCCCTCAGAATTCTTTTAAAACCCCATTATCTTGAGTATCTTCTTTATATCTGGCTCCACCTGAAGGGGTTTTGGGGATGTACGTATGGCTGTATCAGGGTCCTTGAGCCCATGACCTGTGAGTGTACACACAATGGTATCCCCATCACTCAGCACCCCTTCTTTTTTCATCCTTATGGCACCTGCGAGTGATGCTGCGGATGCTGGTTCACAGAATATGCCCTCCCTTGAGGCAAGAAGCCTGTAGGATTCGAGTATCTCCTCATCCGTTACGGTCTCTATAACACCTCCTGATTCATCCCTCGCCTTCAGTGCCCCCTGCCAGCTTGCAGGATTGCCTATCCTTATGGCAGAGGCGACTGTCTGGGGATTGTCCACAGGGTGTCCGAGCACAATGGGTGCTGCACCCTCTGCCTGAAAGCCCATCATCTTTGGAAGACTCGATATGATTCCGTAGCTCTCATACTCCCTGTACCCCTGCCAGTATGCGGTTATGTTCCCTGCATTGCCCACGGGCAGAAAGTGATATGTGGGGGCATAACCGAGATGCTCACAGACCTCGAAGGCAGCGGTCTTCTGTCCCTCGATCCTGTAAGGATTGATGGAATTTACCATCTTGACAGGGTAGTTCTTCGATATCTCCTTTACTATGCTCAGTGCCTCATCGAAGCTCCCCCTTATCTGCAATACCACTGCACCGTGCATTATAGCCTGCGAGAGCTTACCAAGGGCTATACTGCCCTCTGGTACGAGTACATAAGCCTTGAGCCCTGCCTTGCTGGCATAGGCAGCACAGGATGCGGATGTATTCCCTGTGGATGCACACAAAACCGCCCTCGCCCCTTCTTCCTTTGCCTTGGACACAGCAAGGGTCATGCCCCTGTCCTTGAAAGAACCCGTGGGATTCAGCCCCTCGTACTTTAAAAGCACCCTTATGGCACCGAATATATCCTTGAGGTTTACAGCCTCAATAAGAGGGGTATTGCCCTCCCTCAGGGTGACGATACAGTCATCGTCTATCTCAGGGAGGAATTTCCTGAATTCCTTTATCACACCGTCCCAGAGACCTTTCCTAGTTAACTGCACCGAGATTCTCCTCTATTCTGAGATATATTATCTTATCAAGTATAACGTCGAGTTTTTCAATCTCTTTAATAGCCTGTCTGAGTTCCCTCTCAAGGGCACTGTGGGTAACGATGACAAGGGGGACTGCACCTCCTATCTTTCTACCCTTCTGGATTACTGACGATATGCTTATATTATGGGCACCGAGGACACCCGATATCCTTGAGAGTACCCCTGGCTTGTCTATGGCAAGAAACCTCAGGTAATAGGGTATATCGAGGTCTTCTATGTTCTTGATCTTTATATCTTTTATAGCCTCCTGTGTGTACGAGAGGGGGGTGAGTCTGGATGATACACCCTTGAGCTGATTCCTGCATATATCCACAAGGTCAGAGACCACCGCACTCGCAGTGGGCATCATCCCTGCACCGAGCCCGTAAAACATCACCGGTCCCACTGCATTACCCCTTATGTGAACGGCATTGAAGACCCCGTCCACCTTTGCCAGGGGATGGGATTCAGGTATCATGGTGGGGTGTACACGTGCCTCTATCTCATCGCCCACAAGCTTCGCTATGGCAAGGAGTTTTATCCTGTAGCCGAACTCCCTTGCAAACCTTATATCGAGCGGTGTTATGCGGGTTATGCCCTCGGTGTATATATCCCGTGTATCCACATAGGTTCCGAAGGCGATGTTTATGAGTATGGCGAGCTTGTGGGCTGTATCAGTACCCTCTATATCGAACGATGGGTCACTCTCCGCATATCCCTTCTCCTGCGCCCTCCTCAGCACATCCTCGAACTTCCCACCCTCGTTGGTCATCTTGCTGAGGATATAATTGGCAGTACCGTTTATTATGCCATAAATGGAGTCTATCCTGTTGGCAACGAGTCCCTCCCTCAGGGCCCTTATAACGGGTATACCACCTCCAACACTCGCCTCAAAACCCACATCCAGCCCCCTGTCCCCTGCAAGGGTAAATACCTCCCTTCCATGGGTGGATAGAACCGCCTTGTTCGCTGTTACCACATGCTTTCCCCTCTCAAGGGCACGGAGTATAAAATCCCTTGCAGGCGTGATACCACCTATGAGCTCCACAACGATGGATATGTCCGGGTCCTCTATCACATCCATGGGATTGTCAGTAAGTATCCCCTCACCCACCCTCACATCCCTCTCCTTTCTCACATCCCTCACCGCTATCCTCTTTACCACTATCTCACAGCCGAGTTTGTCCCTCAGGATGGACCTGTTCTCATCTATAACCCTTACCACACCCTGACCTACAGTGCCGAAGCCTATGAGTCCTATGTGTATGTCCTTCATGGTCTTCAGGTTGTCTGTCTTTTTCAACGTCTCCTGGAGGGAGGGGTAAGGGAGTGTACCTTTTCTGTGGAAATGGTACCCCTAATCCCTGCCTCAAAAGCCTTCCTTATGCCCTTGGCTGCCTGTCTTATACGGTGTTCGTTCTCCACGAGTGCAAGCCTTACAAACCCATCCCCGTACTCCCCGAAACCGATCCCCGGTGATACAGCGACCTTTGCCTCCCTGAGGAGGAATTTTGAGAACTCAAGTGAGCCCATCTCCCTGAAGGGCTCAGGTATCCGAGCCCATACGAACATGGTTGCCAGGGGTCTTTCTATCTCCCAGCCTGCCCTTGAAAAACTCTCCACAAGTACGTCCCTTCTCTTCCTGTATATCTCGCATACCTCGTCTACACAGCCCTGGTCACCGTTGAGTGCTATTATGGCTGCTATCTGTATGGGCTGGAACATGCCATAGTCGAGATAACTCTTTATCCTTGTAAGTGCTGATATCATCTTTTTATTTCCTACTGCAAAGCCCACCCTCCAGCCCGGCATGTTGTAGCTCTTGGAGAGGGTGAAGAACTCCACCCCCACATCCTTTGCCCCTGGTACCTGCAGGAGACTCGGTGCCCTGTATCCATCGAACACTATGTCCGCATAGGCAAGGTCGTGTATGACCATCATCCTGTGATCCCTTGCAAAGTCGACTATCTTCTTGAAGAACTCAAGCTCTACCACCTCTGTTGTGGGATTGTGGGGGAAGTTGAGTATCATGAGTTTTGGTCTGGGCCAGGTCTGCTTGGCTGCGCTCTGGAGCTCTTCAAAAAAATCCACACCGGGCAAAAGGGGTATGCTCCTCAGGTCTCCACCGGATATGATAACAGAATATGTATGTATGGGATATGTGGGATTCGGTGCGAGCACCACATCCCCTGGACCTGTAATGGCAAGTACCAGGTGCGCAAGTCCTTCCTTGGAGCCTATGGTCGCCACTGCCTCTGTATCCGGGTCTATATCCACGTTGTAGCGCCTCTTGTACCAGTCGGATATGGCAAGACGGAGCTTGTATATCCCCCTGGAGACAGAATACCTGTGGTTTCTGGGATTGGATACCGCCTCCACAAGTTTGTTGACTATGTGGGGTGGTGTGGGACGGTCTGGATTGCCCATCCCGAGATCGATAATATCCTCTCCCCGTCTCCTTGCCTCGAGCTTGAGATCCGTTACTATATTGAATACATAGGGCGGGAGCCGCCTGATCCTGAAAAACTCCTCCATAACAGACTACCCTGGACGGATAAGTTCCTCTGCGTTGTAGGAACTCCTTACAAAGGGTCCTGAGTACACGTACCTGAAGCCCAGGTCCCTTGCAATGGATTCATACTCCCTGAACACCTCGGGTGGTATGTACTCCCTCACCTCAAGACTGGACTTTGTGGGTCTGAGATACTGCCCTATGGTGACAGCATCGCATCCCACCCCGGCAAGGTCACTCAAGACCTCCTCTACCTCCCTTTTTGCCTCACCAAGACCTACCATTATACCAGATTTCGTAAAAAATCTCCTCTTCTTTGCATATTCCAGGACACGGAGAGACCTTCTGTAGCCTGCCTCTGGTCTTACCAGACCGTAAAGCGATGGTACTGTTTCGAGATTGTGATTAAAGATATCAGGACCTGCATCAAGGACCCTATTGAGGGAGTCCCTGTCTCCCCTGAAATCAGGGGTCAGTACCTCTACCAAAATAGGAGAGATAGTATCCCTGATGGCACGGATTGTCAAGGCAAATTGTCCTGCCCCGCCATCTGGCAGGTCATCCCTTGTGACAGATGTTATGACCACATGCCTCAGTCCAAGCTCCTTTACTGTGAGTGCGATGTTTCTCGGCTCTTCTGGGTCAATCCCCACTGGCACACCCTTTTCCACACCGCAAAAGCCACACCTCCTTGTACATACATCCCCGAGTATCATGAACGTTGCAGTGGGCTTTGAAAAGCACTCTCCTATGTTCGGACACCTGGCTGACTCGCACACCGTGTGGAGATTCCTCTCCCTGAGGATGGACTTCATCCTGTGGAGTACACTCGGTGGACCGAGGGATTTCTTTGCCCATGGAGGAAGCCTGTTCATAATAAACTACATTATATCATCTTGTTCAGGTAAGGATACCGTTTTTTCTTAAATATTCAGCTGTTGCAGGTATGTCAGGGTTGTCCCTCAGGAGATAGAGGTCTTCTGCGCTGTCTATATCGTACCATGGCTCGAGTAGCCTCAACCCGAGCCCAGCCCTCTTCACCTTCTTTATTGTCTCATCGAGTACCCTCTCTGTACTCCAGGGTATGCCTTCAAATGGTACTGGGGTAAGTAGATTCATTGATACCAGATAATATCCCCCATCCCTTGCAGGACCGAGTACAACCCTCCCATCCCCGCATCGAATGAGGCGGATGGATTCCTCTATATACTCAAGTGGCAGATCCGGGCTATCAGAACCTATCACACATACACCGCTGTAGCCCCTGCCGAAGAGATATGAGAATACATTGTACAATCTATCTCCAAGGGTCCTGCCTTTTTGAGGTGTTAGAAACATTCCTTGAGAAATAAGTTCATATATCTTCATCCTTCCATCCGGCGGGGTATAGGCGATGTAGGTATCCAGACCCCTTATGGAACCTACCCTTCTCAGGGTATCCTTCACAAAACAGCGGTAAAGCCCTGAAGCCTGGATGGGTGTGAGTGGCGGGGTGAGCCTTGTCTTGACAGAGCCCGGCTCAGGTGCCCTGACCATACAGCAGAGTGCATATCCTGCCATGGAGGTAATGATAACATTTCGCACCCCTTATTGAAAGGGATTAGATGGAGGGTTAAACCCAGAGGAGGATTGCCCGATCCTGAGG
>WGFF01000140.1 GCA_015492355.1 Deltaproteobacteria bacterium | reverse complement strand
GGGGGTGATTGTGTTGTTAAGAGGGGTTATATGGTCTTTTCTTATTGTCTTTGTACTTACAGGATGTGCAGGCACATCCCTTGAGATTAACTCCATGGAGAGGACCAACCAGCTCGCCCCTGGGATGACATTCCCAGAGGTAGTACAGATACTCGGCAAACCGAAATCATCAGAGTTCAAGGCGGACAAATGGGTGTTGAAGTATAGCCTGCACCAGTACTGGAAGGGCTGGGTGCCCTTCTATGTGGTATTCGACAAGAGAACGAAAAAGGTCGTTACGTGGTTCGTGGATGAGGAGGAATACGTGAGGAATCAGATGATGTGGATGGAGGCGATGAAGGCCATGCAGAAGGGCTCTGGCAGAAAGGGAGGCACATCAGCACCAGGGACGGTCGATGCAGGTTTTGTGGATATGGGAGACTACGGTATGATGGAGGATACAGCGGATAGTTACGATCCCTTTGAGGCAGATTCTGCAGGATGGCCCGGGGGTGCATACCAGAATCCAGACTCAAGCTACTACCAGCCAGATATCTACGGTAACTGAAAGACCACGGGTGATAAGTTCAATGGTCAACACGGTGGATGACCACACCGATCCCACGTTCTTAAAGGAGTTAAGGGGGAAGACCTTAAGGTCTTCCCTCAGGGATCGTCCCTTCCCTGCCATATTCCCACAAAGAGCACCACGAGCCCTGCAATTATGAGTACGTAGTTGAACCAGTCCGGCTCTATCCCCACCTTGAGAGAGAGCATGGTGTTGAGCAGTCCTAAGGATACGAGCACACTTCCGAAGAACTGCTTTTTTACACCCCTTCTGGGCTTGAATGTCCTGGTATCCTGCGCCATGACGGTTCTATCTGTTCACACGTCGTCTCAGCTCTGACAGGACAGGTGGTGTTATTTCCTTAAAACCCTTTGAGACAGCGTACCTTTCCACACCCCTTTTCACCATCCCCCTGAGGAATGGAGGCACCCTGTTGAGCCTCTCTTCTGCCTCCCTGGTCCATACAGGCTTGGTCGTTACGGGTGTCTCCGGGAGGGTGGTCTTGCCAGGGGTATACTCACACCAGGGGTCCTCGCCCATGAGGTTTCCTGAATTACCGAGTGCCCTTGCCCTGCATCCACCACACATATCACTGAACTCACAATCCCTGCATCTACCGTCATAGGACCTCTCCCTCAGGATACGAAACCCAGGGGAATTCTCCCATATATCCCTGAGTGATCTATCCCTGAGGTTCATGTCACCCTCACCTACAGGTATGTAGGGGCAGGGGGTTACATATCCATCTGGTGAGATCCTGAGATAGCCTGTACCTGCTATACATCCACTGGTCTCACCCCTGAGAAGGGAACTTTCAGGGCTTGTCATCCTTGCCACCCTGAGCACATGGGGGGCACACCTTGCCCTCACCATTATCCTGCCCTCGTACCTCTGCTCAGCCTCCACTATGAACCTGAGCACAGATTCGTATTCCTGTGGTGTAAGATCGGTCATATCCTGCCCCCTGCCTGTGCATACAAGGAAGAACAGATTTACAGCCCTTGCCCCTTTTGTATGGGCAAGGTCTATTATACCCGGGAGCTCGTCCTTGTTCTCCCTTGTAATGGTAAGCTGGACCTGAAAGTCGATACCATTCCTTCTCAGCACATCCATGGCATCGATGGTCTTCTTCCATGCACCATCCAGCCCCCTAAAACTATCATGGTATGCAGGGGTGGTGGAATCGAGACTTATTCCGACCCCCTTTACATCCCTTTTTTTGATATCCCTTGCGAGGCTATCGTCCAGGAGGGTGCCGTTCGTTCCGAGCACAACGGTGAGTCCCTTGTGCGAGGCATACTCCGCTATATCGAGGCAGTCAGGTCTCAAAAGGGGCTCACCGCCTGTGAGTATGACCATGGAATTGGGGTTCAGAGAGGCTATCTCATCCACGAACCTGAAAGCCTCGTCAGTGGGCAGATCACCGGCACCTTCAAGCTCTGCGGAATCGAGATAACAGTGTCTGCACCTGAGGTTGCATCTCTTGGTTATGTTCCAGGAGATGAGAAATGGTGTAAAACCTGACATGCTCATACATCCCCTGATGGATGATTACCCCCCATTCCCTTCCGTACCTTCCACATGAACTCCTTTGTTATCACCTTCAAGCCCTCCTTTCTTGCAGAGTCCTCTACCATGTTCTTCACTATACCCCTTGCAAAGGACGGAATACGCTCAAGAAGGGAGAGGGCATCGTTGCCCCATTCCACAGGTGTCTCCTTCATGGATAGACCTACAGAAGGTATGTATGTGCGTGTTGAGATGTAGACGTTACACTGAACCTCTCTCAGGCAGTTCTCGGTGTTACTGCCTATATCGAGCCCACTAACCGCATGTACACCGGTCTTACCCATAACGAGCATAAATGGGGAGGTATCGTTTATGTATTCGATTATCTTATCATAGGGCTTGCCAGAAAGGAGTACACCCTCTATCTTTATACCTTCCTGGTCTGCTATCTGTACCGCTGTATCGAGATGGTCCCTGTATATCTTGGCAAGTCCCTTATCTATTATCTCCTCATGGAGCCTTTCCTGCTCCCTGAACCTGAAGACCCTGCCAGCCTCTTCTGAAAGCACACCAGCAATGCTTCTGAAGGCTGTATAATGAAAATCAGGGTCAAAGGCACTCACAGCCACGACCCTGGCATCAAAGACCTTTGAAAGAACAAGGGCAGACTTAAGCCCTCCAAAGGAAAGGGGGCTCCCGTCTATAGCCACAACGATAGTCTTCTCCCCGGAATGATTGCCAGTCCTTACAACAAGGGTATCCACTTCTGTCCTCCGTACTACCCTCTCGCACACACTCCCTATCCTGCTCGTCCTGACCCTTCCAAGCCCCAATGCCCCGAGTACAACAAGGTCATAACCCCCTGAGTTTGCCTCCTTTACTATCTCGTCATAGTTCTTGCCCTCTCTACTGACCCCATTTACCTCTATACCATAGGGCTCTGCCTGTGCCTCAAGGACTGCCATGTAGGAGTCAGAGATTATCTTCAAACCCCGTGTGATGAGGGAGTCGTGTATATCCCTCTGGCGTTTCAGCTCCTCTTCGTTCTGATACCTTTCTGGCAGGGTACTCTCCATCTGACGGAACCTGTCGTTATGGAGCCTTGCAGCATATACATGACAACCGGTAAGACCACATCCAAGCCTCTGTGCAATGGCAATGGATAGCCCTATCCCCATACACGAATGGTCTGAATTGTCGAGGCACACGAGTATCTTTCTGTACATAGTCTCACCCTGATTGTATGGATTCGATGGACAAAAAGTGAAAAATATTTTATCCTATATATTACAAAAACGGAAGTATTTTTTTGAATGGTGTTGAGAAATTTTTTGTAGAAATGTTTATAACTTACCTCTCCTTATCTCAAAAGAGTATCGATGAAAGGGATAATATTTATAAGCAGGTCTGGCAGGGATATAAAAAGGAGGGTCTTTTCACTGCTTGAGGCAGTGGGGCTGGAAAGGAGGGTCCCGAAGAGGGTACTCATAAAACCCAACCTTGTGGAGGCTCTAAAACCCCCTGTAACCACCCCGGTAGAACTTGTGGAGGCTGTGGTGGACTACATAAGGGAGAGAAGGCCGGGTACAGAGATAGTGGTGGGTGATGGGACAGGTGCAATGGGGTATGATACATGGCACTGTTTCAGAGAACTCGGGTATCTAAGGCTTGCTGAGAAGGGGGTCAGGCTTGTGGACCTGAACAGCGAGCCCTGTGTAAGGCTCGAAAAGCCAGAACTTGCAAGGCTTCCAGAGGTATTCATCCCCCGTATAGCCCTCGATAGTTTCCTTGTATCCGTACCTGTGCTGAAGGCACATACACTCTCGGAAGTAACCCTTACCATGAAGAACATGATAGGACTCATGCCCCCATCCCATTATCAGCAGGGTGGGCACTGGAAGAAGTCAGCCTTCCACTACACGATCCATCCCGCAATAGCAGACTTGAATAGATACAGAACCCCTGATTTTACACTCCTCGATGCAACCACAGGCATGAAGGAGGCACACCTGTGGGGTCCAACACTGAAACCACCACCAGACCTCCTTCTGGCAGGATACGACCCTGTCACAGTGGATGCCTGCGGTGCAGACCTCCTCAAAAAGGACTGGCAAGGGATAGAACACATAACCCTTGTAAATGGTCTTCTCGGCTCTGCAGAGCCAGCCAGGATAGAAAATATCGGCACCTGATGGGTCGATTCTTCCATCCCTACATTCTCAAGGGTTCTGGGGATACCACGGAAAGAAATTCTTTCCAGAGTAGTGGTGTTACTCTGTTAAAGAACCGGAGGTTTCAGGGGACGTAGC
>WGFF01000139.1 GCA_015492355.1 Deltaproteobacteria bacterium | reverse complement strand
CCCTTTCCCAAAAAACTTTAGATTAAAAGTTTTGGGGAAGGGAGTTTGAGGGAAACCCCTTTTACAAAAGGGGTTTCCCTCATAAGGCGTAAAATCCTTTATGTTGTTGCCTTTTTTTGGGGATAGGACCTCCCCTGTTGTGTACTTTATCGCTTCCCTATCATCGTCCTTGTTATGGTTGAGAGGGTTCTACCATCCCTGAGTGTAACAGCGATCTTTACCGCAGAAGGAAGGCTACCCTCAAGTTCAGAGTCCCATACCTCAACCCAGTCGGTACTGAAAAAACTCACCTCAAACCCCCTCACTCCTTCCATCATTGCTACCCTGAACCTCTCTCCGTCCCTGTAATAGGGGTTCCATACCTCCATGTACAGGGTGTATCCGTCCTTTTCCCTTTCGGCAAAATATCTTACCGCACGCAGGTCACCTGAAGGGGTCTCCTTTCTCATGGGTGGACGATAGAGGGTTGTAAATGCAATGGACGATGTGGTACCATCGATGTCACCTACAAAGAAGGTATTTCTGTTCTTTGACCTGTAGAAGGCACTGTGTATGTCCTTGCTTATCCTGTCGAAAAACATCCCTGCATTGAGTAGTTCATCGAGGGAATCCTCGCTACCACCGCCGAATCTAACAACGGAGAAGAAGGTGGAATAGAAGGCAGCCACGAGTATGGCGGTAAGGGCTGTGGCAATGAGTATCTCAAGAAGGGTGAATCCCCTATCTTCCATTGGTGTAGAATACAAAGTCCACCTCCTCCCTATCCCCTGTGACGATGAGTTCAACCCTTTCGATACCGCCGAGGTTCTCATCCACAGAGGTGTGGACATTCCATGTAAATCTGGAAAAGTCATCACCAAAGTCCCCTTCCCTGGTAGATGGTATACCTTTAAGCCTCATCTCCTCTGCCATGGATCTACCGAGTATGGAGGAGAGGACAACGGTTCTGTTGTGGTCTGCCACATGGATATGGTAGTTGAGACTCCCTACAACGACCATAATCACACCCGCAAGTATGGCAAGCCCTATCATTACCTCAAGGAGTGTGAAGCCATCTCCTTTCCGTACCTTACAGGAGATATCCCTCATCTGTCCTGACCCTTCCTGTAAAGGGATTGAAACGGATGGTGATTGTATGCCCTCCACCCTTCAGATGGAGCACAAAAGGCTCTGTATCCCCCCAGGGTGAGAACACCACAGCCACCTCTCCCCTCTTTATCCTGCCAGCCCCTGGGAGGACCATATCCACAATATCCGCATCCCTTATGACCAGTCTCCTTAGCCTTGCATCAGGCTCCTGGATGTACTCTGTGCCGTCCTTAGAGGTCTCAACCCTCAGGATATCCTCGTCTATATCGAACCATATCCTGTAGAAGACCCTCTTTGTGGAGGTCATGTCATGGACGTACTGGATTAGAGACCTCACCTTTCCGGATTCACTTTTAAGATACATATCCTCAAGACCACTGAGACGTGGAAATACAACGAGCAGAACTATTACAAGGAGGGCAATGACACAGATGAGTTCCAGTAGTGTAAAGCCATTGGAGTGGTTGCAAGCCCTGCCACAATACCCTGTGGATGGCTGGTTTGTAAAAACACAAAGGGGTCTCTCCTCCTTGAAACCCCATGTGAACCATGAAGCAAAGACATCTTTCATTGTATCCGGGGATTCATGGGGTGAAACCCCCTGAGGATGTGGAGCCATGTCATGTGTATGGGGAGATTCATTCAATAGCCCAGCTTTCAATATCCTTGTCAAACCCCTCCCCTCCCCTTACACCATCGGCACCATAGGAGATGATATCGTAATCACCATGGAGCCCTGGTGAGATGTATACATAGGGGTTCCCCCAGGGATCTAAGGGTATCTTTTTGGTCTCCAGGTATCCGCCTTCTCGCCAGTTCTTGGGTATTATACCTGTGGTGGGCTTTGCAACAAGGGCTTCGAGCCCCTGTTCTGTGGTGGGATAGGTGCCATTGTCGAGCTTATAGAGCTTGAGGGCTGTTTCAAAATTCTTTATCTGTACCTTTGCCTCTGTTACCTTTGCCTCGTCTGTCCTGCCTATAATCCTAGGCGCTATGATGGCGGTAAGTATGCCCAGGATTACTATCACCACCATCAGTTCGATGAGTGTAAAGCCTGCTTCCCTGGTGTGTGCACCGGACATATTATTCTTATAACAGAGTTTACCTTTTGAGGCAATAGTTTTACGAGGTGTGTAAGCACAGGAATATGTTTGAGGGCACGGTGAATTTCTGGTATATAATTGTTGATATAAGGAGCGAACCATCGGGCAAGAATATGTCCAGGGTATTCTGGATAATAGAGGCTACTGGAGAGAGGAAGTTCCCCTACAGGCTTACGATAAAAAGTGGGGATGAGCCCCTTCTCTGTCTGAGGACACAGGAACGATGGCCCGGCACAAAGGGGCATGTCTTCTGTGTGCGCGAGAAAGGGGAGGTAGTGCCAGGAGGCATGAGAGAGATAGAACGTGTACCAGTGCTCTCGTTAAGGAGGTTTGGCAAAAGGCTTGTGGTAGTCCTGGACAGAGTCAAGAACAAGAGATGTGACTTTCTTTTTCTTGAGAAGAGATACAGGACGCGAGATGGTACGTACGAGCAGATATTCTGGAGGACTGAAAAAGCCCTCAAGGAGCGAAAGCCCAGGGTAAAACTCTCAACCTATGGCTCACCACATCTCCTCATAGCCATAGATACGAACGAAAGGTACCCGTGGAGATTCACAGGGTGTGTGGTTGAAAGGGAGAGGCTTCCTGTGGGTGATTATGCCTTGAAGGACGAAACAGGTCTTCTGGCAGTGGTTGAACGTAAGACCTTTGATAATATCCTCCATGAGTTCGGGAGGATGCCAGCCTTCCATCAACAGCTCTCAGAACTCGAGGCATACAGGCACAGTGCCCTGGTCATAGAGGCGAATTACTCTGACTTCCTGAGACCAGAAAGACTCAGATACTATCCTCCATCATTTTCTATAAAGGCTATAGCAGAGATCTTTTCCTACCATCCTGAACTCCACGTTGTCTTCGCTGGCAATCGCAAACTCGCCAGTGAATGGACCTTGCGCTTTTTCCAGGCAATAAAGGTAAACGAAGAAGACCTCCCACCTGCAGTTGTAACGGAAACGGTGAGGGCATACAGTGGAACCCCACTGAAAGGCGGGGATTACTACACAGTAAGGCAGGAAATAATAGCCATGCCAGAGAGGTTCACCATTTCAATGATAAGAAGGGCATGTCCGGATGTGCCGGATAATCTTATAAGAAGGGTACTGCGGGATATGAAAAAAGAGGGTAAGATCGTCTGGGTCAAGAGGACATGGGAGAAGAAAAGGGATTCATGATGCCTGTCTGATTAACGTGTGTGTATCGCAGACTTCATTTCCATGATATACTGCCTTCATGAGAGAGGAGATCAGAAGGCGGCTAGTAT
>WGFF01000138.1 GCA_015492355.1 Deltaproteobacteria bacterium | reverse complement strand
CACACGGGATATAGCCATGTGTACAACTGTATCTGTCCCTGGTGTTACATCTATCCATAGCCCACCCTTCTTTTCCGCATACGCAACACCCGCGGTCCTCCTCGGAACAGCCATTATGACCTTTGTCCTGTTCTTCTTTATCCCCTTGAGTATCCATTCGTTCCACACGATCGTCTTCGACTCGAACGGGTCTGTCCCCGAGATGAAGATACAGTCTGCAATGGAGAAGTCCTCGTAAGAGGCGCTGAAGATGTCGTAACCGATATCGACCCATCCTGGTACGGAGTTGACTATGGATGGATGATCGTGCTGGGCAACAGCAGGGGTGCCGATGTTCCTGAAGGCGAGTTTTGTAAGTGCATAGGTGTTCTCAAAATACTGGTAGCTATAGTACTTCAGTGCCCAGGCATTCTCGCCATGGTTCCTCAGCACATGCCTTGTGAGTTCCGCCATTATGTCCAGGGCAAAGTCCCATGTTACGGGCTGGAGTATGTCATATATCCTCACCATGGGATACTTGAGTCTGTCATGGGTGGGTCTGTTAGGATTGTAGACCTTCTGGGCTATACATCCACCACGTATGCTGTGGTTGCCACCCACGTTCACAACCTTTGAATCCGCATCAGGTACTATGGCTATGTTGTAGAGCCTGCCGTTGTGTATAGCCTGAGTGAACTGATTGGGACTTATCCAGTTGCCGTCCATGGGATCGAGCGTAAAATCCCTGCCCAGGGCATTCTCACCCTTTCTGGGTCCACCATGGGGACCCTTTGCGGGCCAGCGATAGACCTTGTATCCACATGCAACGATGCAGTAATCACAGCATGTGGTAAAGACCTCAGCATTCCTTGGTGGAAGTGGCACACTATCTGCTGGTTGATAAAATGGGGTCGAGGACATTTGTATCCACCTCCTTCTTATCCTTTAAGGTTATCGTACCTGCCGTAGATAAGACCTATCATGCCAACCGCATATATATCATCACCATCGAGCTCCAGGAGGACCTGTGGCAGACTCTCCGTTGCATGACCGCTCACGATCATGCCGTGTCTGGTAAGGTCAAAGGTGGACTGATGGAAGGGACATGGTCCCAACACCTTGTCCGCTGACTTGTACATCCTTGAAAGCCCACCGCCCATGTGGGTACAGAGGGTGTTGAAGGCAACAACGTCCCTCATCCTGCCTATACCCCCGCCAGCAGGCACACCGAGCTTTACAAGTATGCACCTGGAGTTCTTACCGCTGTCAGGGTAGGTGAATTCAACCGGGCTATCCACCTTGAGTCTGCTGAGTCTGCCTATCTTCTTTCTCGGATAGGTGGTCATACGGGCTGCCATGGCTCTGCCCTCAAAACCAGGGACCGTTGTAAGGAGCACAGTGCCTGCCACAACAGCACCACTGCCGAGCAGAAATGCCCTCCTGGTTATACAACTATCAAGAAGGGAGTCCTTCTTTTTAGCCATAATGGTTACCTCCTTGGTTTATTCAAGACCCCATTGAGAGAGGTATTCCTCAAGCCCTGTCCTCTTTGCCTTTGCCTGTGTAAGCCCTGATATGTCAGGGAATACCTCATAGGGTGGAACCTTCACCTCCCCTATCCTTATCTCCTCTCCGCTCAACTCCTCAAGAAAGGCAACCAGAGCCTCCTTTTCCTCGTCTGTGAGGTTGAGGGGTTTTAGGATAGGGGTCTTGTTGCCTATCTTCTCTGTAAACTCGTTCTCACCACCACCCTCGTTGTAAAAGTCTATCACCTCCTCGAGGGTGAAGAACTGTCCCGCATGCATGTACGGGGCGGTGTACTTTATGTAACGGAGTGAGGGGGTCCTGAACTTGCCCATATCTTCTTTTCTCTTGGTGGTGTAGTAAAGCCCTGGATCATCCTTGAATTCCCTGTACATCACTTCGTGTGAGCCCTTGGCATAGAGTTCGTACCTGAAGGTTATCTGGTTCAGCCCTGTATCGAGCCACTCCACCGCCCTGGGGACACCAAGGTTGTAGTACTTCTCGTCCGTAAGCATGGGTCCATTATGGCACTCGATACAGTTTGCCTTGCCTGTAAAGAGTTCAAGACCCTTTTTAGCCTTATCAGAGAGTGCGTTCTTGTCACCCTTGAGATACCTGTCAAGGGGAGTGTCTGTCTGGGACAGCACCGCCCTTTCAAAGGTGGCGATGGCAGCGTAGGCAAGGGGCACTGTGGGAAGCTCCACACCGAATGCCTCCTTAAAGAGCTTCATGTACATGGGTGTCTGCCTGAGCCTCTCCACCATCACATCCACCTCTCCATTGCCTGCCACTGCACCCTGGGCTGCTGACTTTGCCTGTCTTTCGAGGCTCTTGGAATTACCCTGCCAGAAGAGCTTTCCATAGTAGCCCACGTTTATGGTGGTCTGGCAGTTCCTCCAGTGGACTGTACCTGGATACCCCCTGCATATTGGGTCTGCAAATGCCCAGCCCTGTTTAGGGTCGTGACAGTCCACGCGAGCAAGACTCGCATCCCCTGTGAGCTTGGGATCGAAGTAAAGGAGTTTACCCAGCTCCACCTTTGCTGGTGTTATGGGATTGTCAGGTGGAACAGGCACTGGACCAAGAGGGGCAAGAGGGGGATCATAGTCAGGGTCACCCTCTGCCATGGTATCCGTAAGACCACCCAACACCATGAAACACGGAACCATCAACAGGAGGTACACAAAACCTTTTATCCTTGAAAGCATAAGCTCACCTCCTCAGTTCTTTACTTCCAGCCAGTTCTCTATGGGTTCATACTCCTGTGGTATCTTAAGAGGCTCAACAGTTACAGGGCTGGTACTACTCAGACTCTCAAGGAAGGCAATCAGAGCCCTCTTTTCGTCCTCCGTGAGACCGAGGGGACGGAGTTCATTTGCAAGGGGATCGTCCTTGCCACCACCCTGATTGTAGAACTCCACAACCTCCTCAAGGGTTGAGAACACGCCATTGTGCATGTACGGGGCTGTGTATTTGAGTTCCCTAAGGGTTGGGGTGATGAACTTACCAACGTCCCTGTAGTCCTTGCTCACTATGAAATAGCCCACATCCCTCCTCCACTGCATGACCTTGGGTGTCCCGTGGGTGGTGAGTACCGCCCTGTAGGTAAGATGACGTATGGGGTCGGTGAATATCTCGAAATTTTCAGGCACACCTGTGTTGTGGGGCTTGCCATCCGAGAAATACGGTCCGTTATGACACCTTATACACCCTGCCTTGCCCTTAAATAGTGCCATGCCCTTTTTAGCCTCCGCAGAGAGCCTTCCCCTGTCAAAGGGTGTATCCCTTGAGACCAGGGTCTCAAGGAATGCAACGAGAGCCTTCCGTGCCTTTCCTGAACTGCATTCGCCCCCGAAATTCTCCATGCACATCTTCACGTACACAGGGTCTTGTTTCATCCTCTCGTGCATGAGCCTCATATCCATATTCATTATGGTGGTCTCTGTTATCTGATCCCTCATCACATCGTTAAGTGATGCGCCGAGCCTCCCATCCCAGCCCCAGCCCACATCCTTGAAGAACATAGCCTTGTACACGGTGTTTATGAGGGTGGGAGAGTTTCTGAAGTATTTGGTGCCAGGATATGCCTTTGAGAGGCTCTTGCCATCGCTAAAACCCTTCTGCGGGTCGTGGCAATCACTGCAACTTATGGCACCGTCACCCGATACCCTGTCATCGAAAAAGAGCCTCTTTCCCATCTCCACAAGTCCTGGCTTGGGTGCCTTTCTCTTTGGCAGGGGACCTATGTCAGGATACTCACCCGCCACCACAAAAGGCACACAAACGAACACAAGGATAAGCAGTACCAGAAGTCTGGTACCTGCCCTTCCTGAACGTTTATCTCCTTTCATAATCCTTCACCCCTTTGAGTTTAAAAGGTTTACTTCTTTGTGAATTCAAAATTTGCCTCCACAGTACCACCCGCAGATACCTTTATGCTGGTCTTCTTCACACCGAGGGTAGGATGCCACGCCTTGAGGGTGTATGTGCCAGGTGGTATGTCCTTTATCTCGTATGTGCCGTCATCGTTCACCACCACTGCATAGGGATGTTCAGGGGCGAGCATGAAGCCGAACATGAAGTTGTGTGCCTCGCAATTAATGGAGATGTATTGTGACCTCCGTATCTTGAGATTCTTCACGATATCGCCTGTCTCTGGCTGACCGAAGTTGAATATGGTCCTCTTCACTATCCTTCCCCTCTCAACATTTATCATCTCCCTCATGTTTATGTTGTGCAGTACCCCTGGATCGCTGTTCCTTATGGTAATGGGACCACGCCTTACCACCTGTGCCCATGGACGGAACCTGCAGTCCTTCTGATCTATGAGATACTTTCCACCCTCTGGTTTGTGCCAGGGCTTGCCCTCCTTTATCTTGTCTATGAACACGAAGGCGCCCCTGAGTGCACCATCCTTCACATCCACCCATACAACCTCCCTGTAACCCTTTCCGCAGACCTCAGGATTCTTGGTGATGAGTATCTTTTCTATTGCATTGGGTGGCAGATCACCTTTGAAGGTAAGCCTGCCCTTGACCGTCCCACCGTTCTGCACATCCACTTCCTTGTACCTGGCATGTGCTGTCCCGCAGTAGAGGATAAATCCAAGGGCAACCGGAAGGAGCACCGTTAAAAAGGTCGATCTCTTCACTCCTATTACCTCCTTTTTACCTTGTGTTTGAACCAGTCAGAAACTCATCTTCCAGTTTATCCTGTGACGATACTGGGTTGTATCGTCCGTTGCGGAATTGCCATTGTCCCTGGCGAGCTGGTAGTTGTTCCTTTTCTGGTAGT
Organism: Deltaproteobacteria bacterium; assembly: GCA_015492355.1. Classification (GTDB taxonomy): domain Bacteria; phylum Desulfobacterota; class GWC2-55-46; order GWC2-55-46; family S146-73; genus S146-73. The sequence goes on along the minus strand of WGFF01000138.1, from coordinate 5,444 downwards.
AGCCATCGTAGTAGATGGACATGTTCTTTGTTATCTGGTAGCTTATGAGCGGGAATATGGTATCCACGTTTGTCTGCTGGAGGTCGTCGGAGTTAAAATTTGCAACCACACTGTCAGCCTCTATCTGTGAGTAACTCAGCCAGAACCTCCATGTACCAGGCTTCTTGGTGCCCACACCTATACCGAGGAGCCATGCTGTATCCTCCTTGCCGTAGTCGTTGCCACTGCCGTTGAGGTTGGTTATGGATTCCGCTCCAAGGTTCTTTACATACTCCCCCACTATCTTCAGGGGCCATCTGCTCTCCTTGAGCAGGGTGAGCAGGGCATTTATGTTGAGGAGGTTGAAATCAGAGACATCGCCCTGGAAACTGCCCGTTGCGGAGTCGTAGTAGTTAAAGTTCTTGTTCGTTGTGAAGTCAGAATTGCTGTTGTAGGCATCCATCCTGAGCTGACCCGCATCGGCAACACTGTAGTACGCAACACCCACCCTCGCACCTGTACCGCCGAGGTTGAGGTCCTGAATGACCTGGAAGGCATAGAGCTCGTTACCCTTTTTGCTACCACCTGGAAGGTCGTTCCTGTCTGCCTGTCTTATTACATACTGGGCAAGATGAACAGTGGTGTTGCCGAACCTTATGGTCTCTGAAAGCCCCTGGGGCTGGAGGTCCATATCCCAGACTATCTCGGTTGGATACCAGAAGGGATGCCCGAACTTGCCTGCCCTGAACGTAAACTCTGCACCGCCTATATCCCTCTTGTATTTGGCGAATACCCTGTCAAGGGTGAAATCGAACTTCTCAAAATTCCTCCCGTCAAGGGTCTGATTGCCGGTTGTCTGATAACTCCTCTCACCAGATGCAAGCCTCAACCCGAAGTCAACGTTGTCAGTGATACCCGCGTTGACACCGAATCTAAGTCTGTACCTCTGTCTCCAGCGGTAACGTTCCTTGTTGAAACTCTTGTTGACCTCGTACTCAGACCTCAATCTCAGATCACCAAAAAACTTAAGCTTCCCAAGGAGTGTACTCTCAGCCCATCCAGTGGATGGGAAAAGGGAGAATACAAAAAGTGCGACCAGAACGAAAACGATAACCTTTCCTCTTGCTACCATAGACCCTCCTTTCCTTTTGATTTTTTGATTCAAATCCCTGCCATGAACAGACCAGACCACCTCCTCTATGTCAAAGTGTTCAACCAGTGTACGAGATTGTTTTATTGGGATACCTCAGTCTGAGAAGCAAAAGGTGTGCCAGACAGGAACTCCCTGAATATCAATATCTTAAGGAGAGACCGACCGTAAAACTGGTAAGAGACTTACCATGTCAGTATGGTAAATTTTCTACCAGCGGGACCGGGTTGGAAGTATGGAAAGGGATTACCAGGTACTCCAGAAGAAAGGTATTTTACAGACTGGAATCACAATCTATGGCGTATTTTTTCAGCTTCTCTCTAAGGGTAAGGCGGGATATGCCGAGTATCCTGGATGCCTTTGTCTTGTTGCCATTGACGTGATTGAGTACACGGAGTATGTGGTTCTTTTCGATCTCCTCAAGGGTCATGCAGAAGGTATCCTGTCTGGTGTGTTCTGGTGTAACAGGGCTGGTCTTTACGAGTTCTGCTGGCAGATGCTCTGGCAGTATTTCACCTGAGTCAGCGAGTATAACAGCCCTCTCTATTATGTTCTTGAGTTCCCTTACATTGCCGGGCCATGAGTATCTCAGAAGTATGTCCTTACATTCCTGGGAGAGACCCTTTATGTTCTTCTTGAAGTTCCTGTTTATGAGTCTTACGAAATGCTCTGCAAGGGGTATTATATCCTCGCACCGCTCCCTGAGGGGTGGAACATCTATAACTATGACCTTGAGCCTGTAGTAAAGGTCATCGCGAAACTTCTTCTCCCTCACCATGTGTTCGAGGTTCTTGTTCGTTGCTGCAATGACCCTCACATCCACGTGTATGTCCCTTGTACCGCCTATCTTTCTGAAGGTCTGATTTTCAAGTACCTGCAGGAGCTTCGGCTGTAGCCTCAAATCCATATCGCCTATCTCATCGAGAAAGAGTGTACCACCATCTGCGAGTTCGAAGAGCCCCTTCTTGCTGTTCTTTGCATCAGTAAAGGCACCCTTCTCGTAGCCGAACATCTCTGATTCAAGGAGGGTATCCGGTATGGCACTACAGTTAAGCTTGATAAAGGGTGACTTCCTCCTGTCGCTTGAACAGTGTATGGCATTGGCTACGAGTTCCTTGCCAGTACCGGTCTCACCGAGTATCAGTACAGGTGTTCTGTCTGTCTTTGCAACTGTGGCAACCAGTTCCATAACAGAGAGAAACTTTGAACTCGAACCTATCATCCTCTTTGACAGATAATCCATACCCTTCTGGTATCTCAGCACCTCCATCTCTGATCTTAGCCGTTTTGTTTCCATCGCCTTGTCAACGAGCAGTTTGAGCTCCTCCAGTTCAAAGGGCTTGTTTATGTAATCGTATGCACCTGCCTTCATGGCGGATATGGCTGTCTTGACTTCAGGATAGGCGGTCACAACTATAACCATGATATCCTCGTTCGCCTCCTGCATACCCTTAAGCACATTCAGACCGTTTATATCTGGAAGCCTCAGGTCGAGTAGAGATATATCCACGCGGTGGGTGCTGACAAACCTAAGTGCATCCTCACCCCTCTCAACCGCAGATACCTTAAAACCCCTCTTGAGAAAGACCTCACTCAGGGTCTTTCTCAGGACCTCATCATCCTCCACTATTAGAAGTACCGGATCCATACCCTTCTTTTTATGCAACACCTGTGCCATACAACCTGTCCCCCTCAGGTTATCCTCCCGTCCACCGGCAGTATCACCTCAAAGGTAGTACCCTCCCCTATCTTACTTTTTACGTTTATATCGCCGTTGTGTTCCTTTATAATCCTGTGTACTATGGAAAGGCCAAGGCCTGTGCCAGCGGGTTTTGTGGTAAAGAAGGGATTGAATATCTTTTTGAGGTTCTCTTCAGGTATACCAGGGCCTGTGTCAGCAACGGTTATCTTTGCCATCCCGCTGTTGAGAAGCTCAGTAGATATCACTATTCTGCCACCCCTGTCTATCGCCTGTATGGCATTGAGAAGGAGGTTCATGAATATCTGCTTCAGATGGTCTGAATCCATCATGACATGGGTATCGAGTGATGTGGCATAACTTATATCTATGTTCTTCTTTAACGCCTCGTTCCTTATAAGGAAGACCACATCTTGCAATACCTGTGTTATCTTCGTCCTTGCAGAGGGTTTTACCCCTGGATTGGCAAAGGCAGAGAAGGTTTTAAGAAAAAGGGCGAGCCTGTCCACCTCCTTGAGTATCCTCTTCATGTATTTCTTCTGCTCACCCAGTATGGGTACCTCTTCATCCATTGCCTGTATGACCGTCTTTATCGCAGCCAGTGGATTGCCTATCTCATGTGCTATGCCTGCGGAGAGTTCGCCAAGGGATACGAGTTTATCCGCATGGAAGAGTTGTCTCTCCATGGTCATCCTCTCCTCTATGAGTCTCTGCCTCTCGGTAATATCCCTCATTACCATCATGGAGCCAGACTTCCTGCCATCGTAGACTATTACAGCTACACTTATCTCGAGTGCCTTGGAGTTGATGGTGGTTGTAAACGTCCTGGGCACATAACCAGACCTGCCCGTTGTAATGGCTCTGACCATATCTGGCCTCTTATGACACCCGAATATGGTCTTTCCGAGCATATCCTGTCTTCTTACATTGAGTATGCTCTCTGCAGCGGGATTTATGATTATAATCCTGTCATTCTCATCCGCCACTATGATACCCTCTGTGGCACACATAAGGATGTTCTCTATCTTGTTCTTCTCAAGTTCAAGCTCCCTTGTTCTGTTCTCCACCTCCCTTTTGAGTTCCTCGTTCCATTCTGCCATCCTCTCCCTGAAAGCCTTGAGCCTGTCTGCCATGGTATTGAATCTATCCGCAAGGGTCTCTATCTCGTCCCCTGTCCTTATATCCATCTTATGATCGAAGTCACCCTCTGATATCCATTCCACACCCTTGTGGAGCTTGAGTATGGGATCGGTAAATCTCTTTGCCATCCACATGGCAATAAAAAGGGCTGAAAGGACCGCAAAGAGCCCTATGATTATGTATAGTATCTCAAGCCTTATTATGGACGAGAATATAGCCTTCTTGGGATACACGAGCGTAAGTACCCAGAACCGTTTTGATACGTTATCGCCCGTAAAGATCGGTGCATAGGATATAATCTCTGTATCTGTACTGACCGTCCCTGGTTTGCCCGAGAGTATGCTCTTTACCAATTCATCTGAGTAGTCTTTCTTGAGTCCCTCTGTTGAGCCGAAGTCAAAGAACCTGCTCTCCACACCCTCGCTGTTGAGATGGGAGAGGTAAAAACCCTCCCTGTTCACAAGAAAGGTTGTACCGCCCCGTGCGATGTTCAGGGATTTTATCTGGCTGATGAGATAGCTCGCATAGAGATTTATTATGACTATGCCACCCTTTTCTCCCCTCTTATCAAACACGGGTGTGGCAAATCTCACCACTGGCTTGAAGGGATACTCCACCTGTCCCCTCTCAACGTTGAGATCCATGCGGGATACGTAACACTGCTCCTTGGGATAGCCCAGACTCTCCTTGAAATAGTACCTGTCCCCCTTAAACTGTAGATTCTCAATGGGCACTGCAATGGAACTCCTCCCATCTGAATTGACCCTCACCACCTCATAGCCACTGTTATCTATGTATCTTATCTGGTAGTAGTAGGGTCTTGTGGATGAGAAGGAGAGGAATTCCCTTTCCACCCTCAGCCTCAGGGGTTCGAGTTCAGAACGACTCAGGCGACCCTCTGCCTCAAGGAGTTCTTTTAGCGTATTTGACCTGCTGAGATACAGAACATCCCTGTGAACACTGTTGAGAAACTTCTCTATCTCATTTGCCTTGGAGGAGAGCTCGTATTCCAGGTGCTCAAGGGTAGCCTCTTCGAGTATGCGTATCGAATAGACAGTCCCGTAAACACCCGCTATGAGAAGTGGAACAGAGGCAAGAATAAGAAAGGCTACAACGAACTTTGACCTTATACCCCTCTGTCTTGTGAACAAACCCCTAAGCATGGTTGAAAGAAAAGCCCCTGCCGACCGTGTCCCTGGCTGAACGGCTCTCAAGTGGTCATGTTGAATATAAACCCTTACCAATCAGGGTAAAATAACCCCATCTTTTGTGTCAAGCAAAATAACCGCGGGACAATAGGGGAAGAGGTCATGGCTGTGTCAGGATATCCCGTATCTTAAGAGGAATAGCCATCCCCACTTTAAGGGCCCCATCTACCCCGGACAGGCACAAACCTTAGTATAAAATCTATATAATAAACTTCTACCTCACTGAAAAAACGGGGGATATCAGGGGGTAAGACATACATTGAGGGCT
>WGFF01000137.1 GCA_015492355.1 Deltaproteobacteria bacterium | reverse complement strand
GTGCATACATATCCATAGTTACCATCGCCAAGCAGTGTGGCGAGTGCACCCCTCTTGTAAATCTCCCCTGTGATGACCCTCCCACCTCCCTCATCCCCGAGGGTCTTGCACTCAAGGTGGTAAAGGACATTATTTTCTGTAAAGATTACATCGAGCTGATTTTCCACACCATGCTGGCTTTTCACATTGGCATCCAGGACGACATCATCTATGAGTCTCTTTTCAGCAAGACCATTTACCACACAGAATACATACTCCTCAAGCCATTCCCCTGTGAAATAACGTGACTCATCCTTTTTTAAGGTCCTCTTTATATATCCGTTCCTGACCTGAAAGCCGAATTTTCTACAAAACTCCCGTTCCACAGAACTCAACCCTCTGTCAAAATATGCTGAAAGTTCAAAAGATTTTTTATTACGTGCATCTTTGAGATTTTTGTACAGGAAACCGAGTAAACCCTTTAATCTTTCGTAATTTGCAAGTATCCATTCAGTATCGTTCCTTCTCTTAATGGCTGTGTCTTTTCTGTCAGAGAGCCTTTTCTGATTTACAATTCTATATCCGTAACACAGTAGATACTGCTTTACCGAAAGTCGGACAGATATATCAAACTCGTAAAGGGGCCTCTTCTTGGGAAAGATTTGAGTACACCTGTTTTTTCCCATGGGGAGATACAGGATCTTAGCACCCATTTCCCTGAACATCTCAAACGCTGCTATTGCCATTATCTTTGTGCCCCCTGTAATGTTGACAATATACTCAACCTCATCGTCAACCTTCTCCAGAAAAGATCCTATCGTTTCTACACACTCTCTGAGAGAATTTGCGTTAACCCGGAGCCTGACCTCTTCGCCGACAGCACCTATATCCCGCAGAGCCTCGAGTATGGCATCGGTTCTGCCCTGTTCCTCTGACTCTTTTGTAGTAAGAAACAACAATCCCTGGGGGCGGAAATGAGCCGCCACCAGGACATTGGGTACGGTCTGTTTCCCTACAAGGGAGACAAGAATGGTTTTCATTTAACCTCCTCCAGGACCGTCCAACCAAACGGGACGAGGCCCGAGTTGCTGGATGGGTTCTTGTTATCCGATGCAAGCCATATGGTTGTTGCAGAATCCTTTAAACGTCCCCTACCCTTAATCCATATCATACGGTTGCCATCTATAGTCACAGCCTCGGCTCCAGAGTGCAGTCCAATGCGTACCGGCAAAGCCCTATTCCATATCAACGGCTTGAACTTAGAATTGATGTCTCTCTCCACGCTGAAATCTACTTTCATCTCTCTGAGAACCATGTGCTCGTTGTTGACGAGTTGACGATAGAAGTGTGTCAGTGCCTTTTTGATCGAAGGTTCATATTCCACTGTATCAGCGGATGTGGTCCATGAAACAGGCCTTGAGATTTTAGAACCCTCTTGTGGTCTTTCAATACTTATGGTACCTTCGAATACCGAGCCTGGAAGCACCACCTCTACAATCTGATGGAGATTGCTCGAACTTGTCGTACCTGATGATGGCTTCCTTCTATTAACCGCATATACTATTCTGGTTCTTACATCCCTGAGGGGATAAAAATCAGAGACCTTGACCATCCTGAATGGGTCGGTGGCGAAAGAGCCTTTAAGGAGATGCCTCTCCAGTTTCATGTGGACCTTCTCTCTCCCATTCTTAATGACTGAATAAAGATTCCTCTCACCTTTTCTAAAAACCTCTGGAGGGAGCACCTTTTCCCAGTACCGCACCACCTTATCGTCATTTGCGAGCTTATTAAGATAGGCAGTCCTCAACGCTCCCTTAACAGAGGTGCCAGGAATGTACGGTTCTCCGCTAAAGGGATTAAATGCCGTTCTCTGGATCTGGAAGTTTGCAAGTGCGTTTTTAATCCTTTTTCTGTCATGGAGAGGCATGGACTTGACCTTATTGTAGTGTTCTATAAAATCCTGTGTAATATCGACTGTTCGCCCTTCTATACGGTGTGCAAACGATGAGATGAATTTATACACCCATATTATCGAAGCCATGTCTCCATGTGTACATATATCAGCAAGCCTCGTTCTCTCGTCAGATGAAAGTTTCTTTATAAAGTCCAGGGGATCGAAGGCTATGAGTTTTTTCGCTTTCTGGTCTATCACAAAACTGGTCGGCTCATAAACTTCGCCACAGCCTATATGGAGTGGAGTGACCACATGTAATCTTATCCTGACGGGTCTTCCCATAATCTACCTCTCTATCCTTACGGGTATGTACAGACTGTATCCTTGAGAGACCGTACCACCCTCCACCTTGGAGATGCCTTTTACAGCCCTTCCAACATAGGGTCGTGAAAAGACCCCATCACTTGACGGCACCATTACAGCACCCTCATCAGCCATTATCACAGGTGACTTAAAAGGGTTCGACGACCTTGCAAGGACATCCCCGTGGCGGCCAAATCTTGTAAAGGGAGTAAAAAATATATCCCTGAACTCGTCCGTACCAGGGACGCATGGCGAAAGGGTATAGCAGGCTCCTGGAGAGGTACTTCCCATCCTATCCAGCCAGACCTCCCTTGTATCCAGAACCTCGAATCTTCCACGTCCGGTTGAGGCGTCTCTGCCGAATCCCAGAAGTCCTATCCTCTGAAGGTACATCCTTACTCCCGCCACATCTATCCTTGATTCATCAATACCTGCAAACACAACGAGTTCTGTACCGGGCATGTACACATGGTCTTCGAGTGTAAAGGGAGCGAAGGTTCCTGTTCCTGTGGTACCGGTCAATCTATTTATGGTATTATGAGAGCGCTTCAAAGATACAACCAGACCGGTATCAACGGGGCGACTCCTCAGATGCGTTGACATACATGAACGTATCCGTTCGAGGAGCTCACCATCACTGAGAAACATATCATCCCTGCCACTGAGAACATCAAGACCGTCATCCATGGATAAAAGCATCCATCTCTTTTTCTTAAGTTCCTTCCTTTCCATTATTCTAACTCTATCGTCTGAGACCTCAAAAAGCCATTCGATGGGAAGTGATGGTATCCTGAGGGCGTAAGTACGCCTGCCCCCTTCTGTAAACACAGGAAAGGCAGAGGAAAATACCAGAAACGGATTGGTAGAATAATCAGCCAGCAGTTCTGGCAGAGGACCGGATGCAAGACTGTGGTCATTCGCCACCTGCCAGCAGAACTGACCGAAGATGGTATCGCCCTTAAGGGGTGTTCCAAAGGCTGAAAGTGGTCTTAAAGTAAATTCGTATACCTTCAATGTCCTGGCTCCTGTTAGAAGGGATTTAATGACTCGAATCTGTTTTTTATAGATGAGTCGTTGAACTCGAACCTTATCCTCCCGTATCCACGACTTCCGCTTCCACCGAGGGCATCGAGCTCAAGGAGTTTGAGTCCCCGTAGGAGAACATTATCAAAGAGTGCGTCATCGTCGCCATCAAAGACCTTTAAGGTAACAAGAAAGTCAAATTCCGCTCCTGCCGGAACCCTCTCAATGAATCTCGGATTCTGAGCGGTACCGGTAATCCTGTTTATACTGTTCTCTGACTTCTCTTCTGTGAGAAGCCACCTTTTATCATCAGCCTTTTTCTTCCATTCCCTGGAAAGAAAACAGTCGGCAAAGGACACCCTGGTGGAACCTATTTCGTTGTCAATGTCTTCCCTGTCAGCGGCACCGGCACCAAAAACCTTCAGTATCGCCTCACAGCGATTTTTCTTGTCCATATCATTCCTGAACCGCTCAAGGTGTTTCAAATCAAGCACCTCGCCTTCAGTGTAGATCATCAATCCACTTTCCATCTCTACAAGAGACCTCACCTTACCCTTGATGGAGGAGCCCGGGATGTAGGGCTCCAATGTATGGGGATGTTTTACCACGGGACTGTCTATGCCTCCTATATGCATCTCTGTTTCACCTGCCCCGATATGGAGACCGCTAAGAAGGATAATCTTTCCCTCTATCTTTCTTATATCTTTCAGTTTCATCGTGCCCTCCTGTTTCTATCGTCTTGTCCTTTATCCTTTTCACGTTTCTTACCCCTCTCGTAGTTATACTTGTAAAATCCCATGAACGCCTCGAACAGGTTACTAAAAACCTCCAGATCCTTGCTGTCGTGTACCTGTGCAATTGATGTGGAGATGAACTCTCTGAATGCCTGTGAAACGAGTTCCCTTGCCTCGGCGTAGGTTACCTTTGCATTCAGCAACTTAAGATAGGGGAGGAGTCTTTCGAACTCCCCGGGTTCCTTCTTTACCATTCCCTCGAAACGCAGGATTTCGTCATAGAACTTTCTCAGTTGTGTCGGGTTGTTGGCATTGGCCTTCTTCTTATCAGAAAAGACCCTCTCAGCCAGACTCCTTGCTGTCTCTGAAAACAGCTCGGGTTCGATAAGCCCTTTTTCTTTGTCCTTCCAGAAATTGAACTTCATAAATCCCTCCTATCTACGGTTATAAATTACACACCAGATGGGTATAATCATGGCACCCCTGAACCTCGTAATCCATTCCGCTACCTTCTCCACTTCCTGGATAGCCTTTTGCCTCTCCTCTGTTTTCATTCCACATCCTACATTTCTGACAAGTGTATATCTAAGCATGGACCTCCATTTGAGGCACTGCCAGTCATCCCTGTATATACCCTCATCTTTAAGTGTAAAAATGTTTTCCAGCTTAGCCATCCTTGAGATGAGTGCCAGCCTGAATAGCATGGCTGGATTTATAAACCCCTTTTCGAGCCAGTCATCAAGGGTCTTCTCAATCATACGGAGTTCATAAAAATCCTTCCAGGTTACCGTCTCCCCGAAGAGCGTAATAGAATTCTTCTTAGAACCGTCTCCTTGTGTCTTGGATGCCTCAAGGGCATCCTCTGATGCATCCCTGAGGTGAGGAACGGGGTCTGTAGGCTTATGTACGGTGATACCAGCAGAGAGTGTAATCTCCTGGTTTTCACATACATAGTTGCTAAATTTGTTGTTTATAAAAACAGCGAGATCGACGATTCTGTTCCATGGTCCGATGAGAAAGAGATCGTCTCCGCCGGCAAAGACAGTATAGATGTCCCTGAATCTCTTGTCATTTGCAATAACATAGGGGAGATAGACCGAAAAGAAATTGTTAATCTGTCTGCTCAGGGTGGCGAGCCTCGAAAGGCTTTGGTGTTTTATTCCCTCAGCGAAGATATAGCCAAGGTTATCTATATCAGCCTTAAACACACCGAGAGCCTCGATCCCGCTGAACCTTCCATCATCCTTGGGATTGAGAGCGGTCTTAGCCAGGTGGAGAAAGGTCTTCGGGGCACCAGGCTCAAAATCTATCAGTTCAAGAAGGCTTTTTTCTGACTTTTTACCATTTATGAGCCTGTCGTCATCACCATCTTCTTCAGTACACAGAGGCACATAGCCGTTGATGAACTTTACGGTGATATCCATCTCCTTGTCATCCGCATCCCAGGTGCGGATTAACCAGTATTTCTTGAGCTGATTCTTTTCAGCAAGGTCCGAAAGCTTACCACTTACATCGAGTGTTACCTGGTAGATGTTGAAGATAGGTTCACAGAGTTTGTTGCCCTTTATATCCGCGTCCTTCGTCGTAACGGCAAGCCTCTTTTCCTTGACGAGGTTCTTACCTATATATATGTGATCTCTACAG
>WGFF01000136.1 GCA_015492355.1 Deltaproteobacteria bacterium | reverse complement strand
TCATAGGAGACCCCTTTATATACTATCTTCTCTACAATCTCGATGAGGAGTATAGAAAACTCTTCAAGGTAAAGGCGGATTTTGACAATGTAATGCCCAGGAACGAAGAGACTGTCAATAAATACGCACGCTTTGTAGCCACCCAGTGTAGAAGGGAAGGGCTACTTCCCTTTGACAGGACAGGTATCGCAAGGGTTGTAGAGTATGGTTGCAGGCTCGCAGGGAGTAAGGATAAGCTCTCCGCACGGTTCAACATGATACAGAACCTTGTTGTAGAGGCGAGTTTCTGGGCTAAGACCGAGAAGAGTAGTGTGGTCACCGCAGAACACGTGGATAGGGCAGAGAGAGAAAGGATCTACAGAAACTCGAAGATAGAGGATAAACTTAAGGAGTACATAAAAGAAGATACCATAATGGTCACCACAGAAGGCAGTGTGGTGGGGCAGGTAAATGGTATAGCGGTCATAGACCTTGGAGACTATGCCTTTGGTAAGCCATCGAGGATAACCGCAAGGACATACATGGGGGATTCTGGTGTTGTGAACATAGAGCGCGAGGTAAAGATGAGCGGACGTATCCACAACAAGGCACTCATGATCCTTACCAGCTTCCTTGGAGAGAGGTTTGGTCAGGATTTTCCCCTTACCCTTTCTGCATCCATCTGTTTTGAACAGCTCTACGAAGAGATAGAAGGGGACAGCGCAACATGCACAGAGGTATACGCCATCCTTTCGAGTATATCAGGCATACCATTGAATCAGGGTATAGCGGTTACAGGCTCGATGAACCAGAGGGGAGAGGTACAGCCTGTGGGTGGGGTGAATGAGAAGATAGAGGGTTTTTTTGATATATGCAAGGCAAAGGGGCTTACAGGCAATCAGGGTGTAATAATACCCAGAAGGAACGTAAAGAACCTCATGCTCAAAAAAGAGGTGATAGATGCTGTGCGTGAGGGCAAGTTTGCCATATATCCCATTGAGACAGTGGATGAAGGGCTCGAAATACTTACGGGTAGACCTGTCGGTGAGAAGAGAGTGGATGGTACCTTCCCAGAGGGCACTGTAAACTATATCGTACAGGAGAGACTGAGAAGCCTTGCAAAGAGATTCAAGGAATTCGGAAGACCACCTGCCGTAAAGAAAAAACAGCCAGGTAACAGTGAGACCCCCCGTCCACAGGGCGGGGGTTCAACTTCTTCAGGGGTTTTACCCCCACCCCCTTTCCCAAAAAACTTTTAGATTAGAAGTTTTGGGGAAGGGAGTTTGAGGGAAACCCCTTTTACAAAAGGGGTTTCCCTCACAAATAAGCCAGGGAACAGAGAGCCATGCTTATTATAAGCGAGATATTCGTCAGCATACAGGGTGAATCCACGTATGTGGGTCTACCCTGTCTCTTCATAAGGCTTGCGGGATGTAATCTTTCGTGCACGTGGTGTGATACAACCTATGCACGTACCATTGAGAAAGGTAAGGAGATGGATATTGATGAGGTGGTGGAGGAGGTAAGGCGCCGTACATGCTGGCTCGTTGAAATCACAGGTGGTGAGCCACTCCTACAGGAGGATACACGACCCCTTGCAAAGAGGCTTGCAGACCTGGAATACAAGGTACTCATAGAGACGAACGGAAGCGTGAGCCTTGAAGGGGTGGATGAGAGGATTATAAAGATAATAGACATAAAATGCCCTTCGAGCGGACAGCACAAAAGCTTCCTTATGGAGAACATAGAGTTTATAACACCAGACGATGAGGTCAAGTTCGTAATAGCGGACAGAAAGGACTATGAATTTGCAAAGAGATTCGTCAAAAGGCATATAGAAAAGAGAACCGATAAGATTCTCTTTGCCCCTGTAAGACCCTCTCTCGACCCAAAGGAACTTGCAGGCTGGATACTCAAGGATTCCCTTAAGGTGAGATTGCAGGTCCAGATACACAGTTACATCGGTTTGCAGTGATTCATGAAGCCATACCTCTATACCACACTCGTTCTTTATCTACTTTCTTTCATAACCGTTGTCATCCACCACAGGACCGGTGGGAGGTCCTTCAGGGTACTTTCCACCATAGCCCTTGTGGGTGGTCTCATCCTCCATTCCATAGCCCTGGGTATACGTATCTATTCCACGGGACATGCCCCGATGGCGAGTATGTATGAGACACTGGTCTTTTACAGCTGGACCACTGTGCTGGTGAGTCTAATAGTCGTTCTCAGATACAGCGAGCGCCTTACAGAGACCATAACGGTACCGGTTGCATCTGTTGCCCTTGTGTTCGCCCTGGCAAATGAATCAGAAGGTGGGCCACTGAGCCTCATACTCAGGACAAAGTGGTTCGAGACCCATGTAACCACATCCTTTGTAGCCTATGCCCTCTTCACACTCGCCTTTTCTGGTGCAGTCCTCTATCTTGTGTACGAAAAGGGAGAGGACAGGGAACTCCAGAGGAAGTTCCAGGACATAACATCGAGGAGCATACTGTGGGGATTTTCGTTCTTCTCTGTCTCCATGTTTGCAGGTGCGGTATGGGCTTATCTTGCATGGGGTATGTACTGGCTATGGGAGCCCAAGGTAATATGGTCGTTCATAGTATGGTTCTATTACGCAGGGGCTATGCACGCCTATTATGTGAGGGAATGGAGGGGAAAGGGGCTCGCCATAGCAACTGTGATAGGCTTTTTCGTTGTGCTCTTTACATACCTCGGGGTAGGACTCCTTATGAAAAGTAGCCATACCTTCTGAGCATTCCTGAAAGCCTGCCAGAATACCGTAAAGCCAGAGGCGGGATTTTTCGGGTCTTCCCGCCTGAGGGGTGGAAACCTCACCCTGCCTTCCTCCACCACACTATGGCTGAGCGTTTGTGGAATCTGGCTAAAAAACCTTTATCCCTTTTTTCAAGCCTTTTTTTGAGGAAGTCTCGAAGGGTCTTATTGTGCTCATCCGTGACTATACCCATGTACTCCTTCCAGAACTCCACAGCCTCATCAAGGCTATCGAAGGGCTGATCGAAGTCGTATTCTATTATCTCCACATTGGCAAATATACCCTGTCTGTGGAGGTTTATGTAGGTCTTGAGATAGTCTGACCTTTCTGGGAAGTGTTTTTTGAATACAAGGGGATAGAGTTCCCTGTAGTAGAACTTATCCCTTCTGGGATCGACTCCCTCTATGAGGAAGACAGCCCTCCTTGCGAGCCTGTCTGCCTCTTTGAGGAACACCTCTGAGTCCTTGAGTAGTTCAGGTACATTGGCACATATAAGCACATCGTGTCTTTTAAGCCTCACCTCGCCCCAGGCATGGTTTACAGGTTTTATGTTCCTTATACCCTGCCTTTTTATCTCCTCTTTGAGTATCTCCATCATCGCAGGTGATGGATCAAGGGCAGTAACCCTTTTACCCGCCTTTGCAAGTGGTATGGCAAGTGTGCCACAGCCACAACCCACATCGATGAAGGTCTTTGAATCCTCTGTACGGGGCAGGATGAAGGAGAGCACCACCTCTGGAAAATTAGAATAATCCAGAGCCCGCCTGTACCATCCTGCCTTGAGGCGATTCCAGAATCCCTTTTTGCAGGTTCTATCCATAGCGTCCATATCGGCTCTACAAGGAAAGGAAGAGCCCCCGAGAGGTTCCTCCTGGTCTCCCTTTAAGGAAGGGATAAAGCCTCCTGTCTTCGGGTATAATATACCCCTATTCAGGTACCACAGCCTTCACAGGTGTTTCAAGGAGTCTTTTGAATATGCCAAGGATGCTTTCACCGAGGCTTTTGACAGGTACAGGCTCAACATCCGGGTTGTTCAATGGTCCTTTTATCTCGTAGTACATGCTTATCGTACTCTTCTCCTCCCCTGCTATAATCCATCCGGCAAGGGGAATACTCGATATTATCTTGTCCATCGTTACAAAGGGATGGAGCCCGAGTTTTGCATCTATGGTAAAGGAAGGTATATCTATCGTACCTATGGCAGACATCCTCATGGAGTCACTGTCAAGGAGCATGTTGTGTGTGGATATGACGCCATCCTCTATAGAGAACGTGCCATCGAGCCTCTTGTACGGAAGCCCTGTCTTGAAGAGCTCATCTATGGATATTATATTGACTATGGAGAATATCTTGCTCATGACTATAAACTTCCAGAGTTTCCCCTTTTCAGAGACAAGGTATACATTTCCATCGAGTCCTTTTGACAGGGGTATCATCCCTTTCCTCCCTTCAAAAAAGGCACGCCCATTGAGTCTACCGCTGAGTATCCTCTCCTTGGCACCGAGTTCCAAAAGGAGGGAGTCAAGGTCTATGTCTGCAAGGGACAGTTCCGTCTCAAAGAGTCTGTCCCCATCCTTCATGAAATAAACAAACCTGCCTTCTACCCTGCCCTTGTTGCATGAAAAGGAGAGGGGATCTACTGTCACAGTTCCCTTATCTATATTCACACTGGCTTTGAGGTCTTTAAAACCGTACCTGTACAGCTTCCCCCTGAGGACCTCTATCCTGCCCTTTCCTGTAAAGGGTATGTCCATCTTTTTTTCTGCCTCTGCAGGAAGTTTTGTGAGGAAAAGATCATCCACCTTGAGGTCGAACTCAAAGTCCCTTCTGTACACATCGGCTGTCCTTATCCTCCCTTTTATGGATGAACCCCCTATGCTCGAATCACCTATCTCTATATCCATGGCTGTGTTGTTTATCCCTATGGATACATCCTTGAGCCTGAGTGGTCTGGTGAATGCCCGAACCTTGAGTGCCATATCCCTTAGGTGTACCTTGCCTGTGATAGAATCTTTACTATCCTTTCTCCTGAGCCTCAGATCCAGTGACAGGCTACCCTCCTTTGAAAGATTCTCTGCAAAGACCGGGGAGATGGTATGTATATCACCAGCATCTATCTCTTTTGAACTCAATCTGAGATTATAGGAGGAAAGATCCCTCGAAAGACCTCCTTCCACATCTACAAGTGATGCAGGGAGTTTGAGCCTGCCCTTCCTTAAAATTATGCTCTCCTTGGACAGGACTGCGGTGGTTTCAAAGGAGATGGGAAAGGTGGTGTCCTTGTCCACAAATTCCCTGTAGAAAAACCTCGCAGGTGTGAGATCGATAGAGAAGGTGGTCTTGATGGAGGGATAGGTACCCTGTATATCCGCACTTAACTGTATGTGCTCCTTGAAGCCCGATCCCTCTGGAAGGGTTTTTTCCATAAACCGCAGGATGTCGTCCGCAAGGAGTCTTCCACGGATATTTACATCCAGAAAGGGTCTCTCTGTGAGATAGTCCCTTATACTGCCACCTATGGAGACACTCGAATCCATGATCCTGCCATCTATCCCTTTAAGGTCCACGGTGGTATTGTCGAAGGCGATCGTACCCTTTGTGGAGTAGAGTGAAAAGGGAAGGGATGTGTGTGAGATGGTAAGCCCCTTTAACTTAAGGTTACCTGAAAAATCCATGGAGCGAATATCCCTTAACGGTCCTTCAATGGTAAGCCTGAGTTCTGCCCTTCCTTCGGTTTCAATATCCCCGGTGGTCTCTCTGTAGAGATCTTTTATCTCCTCTATCATCTCCTCTGTATCGAGGGATGCCAGCACTGTGAGTGAAACCCGGGCATTGTCAGATAGATTTTCTACTCTCCCTTTCATATTCTGTATGACCGTCTTTCCGTACCTCCCCTTGAGCCCTTCCAAAGAAAGATCATCACCTCTTACAGATAGGGTGCCATCTATGCTATTAAAAGTATGTTTAAATCTTTTATGTCTGAACCCGAGCCCTTTGAGTTCTGCAACGAGCTCAAGGGGTTTTTCCATCCCCAGGATACCCTTCTTTATCTCCTGGAGGGTGCCATGGAGGCTGAGCCTCTTTACAGAGACCTTCCCCTCAATGAATTTGAGACCCTCCGTATCCTTTCTGAGGGACTGGGGGAATACCCTTGAGGAGAGGAGTATGTCTTTGAGTATCGTGGAAGGAACCGGGGTGGTGGATAGTCCAAGTCTTATCTCTCTCATGGGTCCTGTAACACTGAACGATCCCTTTATCTCAAAACCCTTCATATTGAGTTCCACATCTTCAAAGGACAGGTCCAGATAATCCCTGCCATGGATGAGTACCATATCTGCAGAGCCCTGTTTTGAGTGGAGCCTGTTCTCAAAATACCCTGGCAGAAGGACTGCAAGGTCTGTGTACGTAACAGTACCCTTGATGGAGGTGGTCTCCTTGTGTGTATATATCCCATCCATGTATATCCTGCCAGATGCATCGAGGTCTGGCATCCTCTCCCTGAGATAGGGTATAAGATGGGAGATACTCACACCATCGAGGGTAAAGGTGGCTGATACAGCAGGTATCTTACCGTCATGGATTACATTACCAGATATAAAGACCCTGGAAGAAGGTAGTAAAATACCCTTTGCCCTGTATGTAATCCCCTCTGGTGTGGTGTATGCTGAAAGATAGAGTGCCCTTACGTTGTAGACAGCACCACTGTGAGGCACCTCGTCTACAAACTCCATTGTCCCGTTCCTCACATAGAGGGCATCCACCACAACGAGCCTCTCTTCTTTGAGTATCTTAAGGAGGTTTATATCACCGTTGGAGAATCTCTTTACAAAGAGAAGGGGGCTTTCCACAGTGAGTGACCTTACGAGTATCTTCTTTACCAGAATACTCATGGGAGAGACCCTGAACCTGAAGGATTCTGCCTCTATGACCCTGTTCCCCTTAAGGTCGTCCACAACCACATCCTCCAGGTTGAGCGAAGGATAGGGAAGTATTTTAAGGATCAGACGCCCTATCCTTACACTGCCATTTATCCTCTGGTTGATTATCTCCTCTGCCTCAACGTGTCTTTCCGTGAGGTCTATGGGAACGACGATAAGATAGAGAAGGATGGCAGAAATGATGAGTATCAGAGATATGAGTAGAGTTTTTTTTACTCCCTTGAGTGCCAATTCATCTCACCGGTGATGGTTTTAATCCCCATTCCAAAGAGGCAAGTCCCATCTCCTTTTGAAGTGGGCGGGATGGTGTGTGGGTTGTAATCATCCCTGCCGGTAAAATCCCTCCATACCTATAGCCCTGGTACGAGCCTCTTAAGCCAGCCTTCTTTTACATCTATCGAACCATGGGGGCACATCTCAAGACAGCAGTAACATCTTATGCAGTTGGAATAGTCTATAACAATACTGTCCTTCTTCTCCATCACCCCTGCAGGACATACATCCACACATACTCCACAGAGGGTGCACCTGTGGGTATCTATATGAGGTCTTGTTGTAAGTGCCTTTCTGAGCCTCTTTTCTATAAAGTAAGGGAGCCTCTCTGCAAAGTTAAGGCTTACAAGGGGCGGGAATCTGAAATCCCCTATCCTTACCTTTTCTATCCCTTCACCCTTTATATCTATCCTGTGCAGGTCTGTTCCATTGAGTCCCCATCTTTCAGCGGTCTTGAGAACCGGCATATCGTCCATCCTTGCTGAGAGGAGGTCCACTATGACCCTATCCATTGCGATGGCATTGGTAGATGCGAGTACAAGCCCGATGTATCTCGGCTCTCCACTACCTGGTCCAAGCCCTTCCATACCCATTATACCGTCCATTACAGTGAGCCTTGGCTTCAGGAAGAGATATAGGTCAAGGAGCATACTTGCAAAATATGTGGTGTTGACACCTGCGGAGAGATGCCACTGGGGCTTGAACTTGCCAGGGACACACCCAAAGAGGTTTTTTACTCCGAGGGTAAGGAACATCTGTGTGTGGGTCTTGAGTTTGGGGAGGTTTATAATGCCATCCACACCAAACACCTCCCTTGCGACCTCAAGCCTTTTAAAGACAGTTCCCCGCGGGTTGATAACCCTTACAGGCTCCGTAAACCCCATGAACTCCACATCCATCTCCTCACATACCTGCATGATACCACACCTCTGTGCTATCTTCAGCATATTGCCTATGCCGGCACTGTCACCCACAAAAGGTATACCACCTGCATCCCTTACAAGCCTTACAAGCGCCCTTACTATGGATGGATGGGTCGTTGCACATGCCTCTGGTGGCTTTCCAGTGAGGAGATTGGGCTTAAGAAGGATACGTTCTCCCTTCTTTACGAATCTTTTGATACCACCCACGAGGTCTATAGACTCCCTGACCACCTCAAAGACCTCATCGTCCCTGTAGTTGCTGCACCTGAGGATAGAGACCTCGGGGATATGCCCCTCTTCCCTGTAGGACACTGCTATCTCCTGTTTGTTATTCTGATCCGGCTGGATGTTCACAGGATGGCTGGTTCTTCAGATAAAGCCCTGCATACAGTATACCGGGGATTCACATCTCAAGCGGCTTTTCGCCCTCTGGGTTTTCACCCCCTGAGCCCCGCACAAGACCACACCATGGTGGAGATTGAGGGATAAATCCTCAACACGATGGAATACTTTTTAGGGATACCCTGCCTGAACTATCCTCCATGGATTTCAAAGGGGTAGAGCCCCTCTGTGTTTTACGAGACCCGCCATCCCCCACAGGACGAGGCATTCCTTGCAGACCTCGTAAAGGGAACACTTTGAATCTGAGGGAAACCCCTTTTGTAAAAGGGGTTTCCCTCAAACTCCCTTCCCCAAAACTTTTAATCTAAAGTTCTCCGGGAAAGGGACCCGGGGAAAACACCTCTTTACCAGAAAAGGGCGATAGCCCGCAGTGTTTTCCCCACAACAAAAATTCAGGTCCGACCTGAT
>WGFF01000135.1 GCA_015492355.1 Deltaproteobacteria bacterium | reverse complement strand
CTATGCCAACGAGTGTTATGTCAGGGAAGTGGTGCCCCTTGGAGACCATCTGGGTACCCACGAGCACATCGACCCTTTTCTGTTCGACAGCGGAGATTATCCTCTTTACAGAATCCTTCCTCCTTACCGTGTCCCTGTCCATCCTCTCTATCCTCACCCCTGGAAAGGATTTTTGCACCACCTCTTCCACCTTTTCTGTGCCAGCACCAGGGTCGAGTAGCCTTGTTCCACTACACTCAGGACACCTGTCAGGTACATCCATGGAGAGATCGCAGTAATGGCACTTGAGCCTTTTCTGACCCTTGTGGAAGGTAAGTGTCACACTACAGTTGAGGCATCCAAAGGTATGCCCGCAATCCCTGCATATAAGAAAGCCTGAAAAACCCCTGCGGTTTATGAAGAGTATGGACTGTTTTTTTCCTTTGAGTGTATCCGAGAGAAGAGCCCTGAGCCTCCCTGAGAGTACATCCTCCCTTTCCTTCCTCATATCCACTATCTCCACCTCTGGCAGTACAGCCCCTTTTGGGCGTCTTCTGAGAAACAGGGGGGTCAGTATTCCCTTTTTTGCCCTGTAGAAGGTCTCAACAGAAGGGGTCGCAGAGCCGAGTACCACTGTTATACTCAGGTGTTTTGCAAGCATGAGTGCGCTGTCCCTTGCATTGTACCTTATACCCTCTTCCTGCTTGTATGATGGATCGTGCTCCTCATCGACTATTATCAACCCCAAATCCCTTACCGGCAGAAAGAGCGAGGACCTTGTTCCCACCACCACATCCACCTCCCCTGAGACTATCCTCCTCCATTCGTCATACCTCTCCCCGTCCGAGAGTCCACTGTGAAATATACTCACCCTCTTTCCAAACCTCCACGAAAGATACGATGCGGGCCAGGGTGTGAGGGCTATCTCCGGTATGAGGTAGAGTGCCCTCCTTCCCATCCTTATCACCTCGTCTATGGCGTTCATGTATACCAGGGTCTTACCACTGCCTGTAACACCGTAAAGGAGGAATGCAGAAAACCCACCATCTCTTATTGCCCTAGAGATATTCTCCACCGCCACCCTCTGCTCCTCGCTGGGCTCGTGTTCCATACTCCTGGGCTGCAGGTCCTCAAGAGGATTCCTCCGTACCTCCTTTGTCCTTGCCCTCACTATACCTTCCTTTTCAAGCCCCCTTACAGCACCACTCACCCCGCCCCCGAATTGAGCCCTGAGGCCTGCAAGGGTGGACTCCCCCCTCTCAAGGAGATACCTGCATATCCGTAACTGGAGGGGCTTTTTCCTGAGGACCTTCTCTATGTACTCCCCATCAATGCCCTCGACCATGGAAAGAGAGGTTACGGTCTTTATCATCCGTCCGCCCCTGAGTCGTACCTCTTCCCTTACAAGCCCTTCCCTCTTCAGCCTGCCTATACGGTGGTAGACAGGGGAGCGTGGGTGTCCCCTGAGGAGGGCTGAGACTGAAATGCCGTCCTCTCCTATAGACCTGAGGAGTCCAAGGAGATGGTCGTCCCTGTATGAGGGGTCATTGATACGAGCCAGTCCCTTTTCTGTAAGGTAGAGATATCTATGGGTCCTTACGTTCAGTTCTGAAGGGTGTGTGAGGCTGAGTACCTCGCCCATGGGGGCAAAGTAGTAGGAAGAAAGCCACCTGAAGAAATCGAGCATCCTTTTGTCAAAAAGTGGTCTCTCATCGAGCACATCCTTTATCTCCCTCGTATCCCTTACATCCGTGGAGTTAAGTACCTCCACCACATAACCTGTAACCATCCTGTTCCTGAAGGGAACGAGTACACGTCTGCCCAGCTCCACCTCGTTGTGGAGTTCACATGGCACACGGTACGTAAACACACCATCAAGGGGTAGGTCCACTGCAACATCTGCAAAGAGTTCGCTCATAAGGGGCTCTGGTAGACCTTTTTGGGATAGAGTCTTTCCATGGAAAAGGGGGTCTTTCTGCGCATGGTTCCTCTCTGGGGGAAGGGTCCTGGCTCAAGATCACCTGAGGGTTTTTCGGGAAGATCGGGGCTGTCAAAACAAGACCCTCCCTTCCCGGGGTACCTAATCCCCGCTGTCCTCGACCCATCCGTCCGTTACCTCACCGTAGTCAACGTGGGTCTGGTCTTCAAATCTCGTGTATTCGCTGAAGAAGGTAAGATTTATGGTATCGGTGGGACCGTTTCTCTGTTTTGCAACGATTATTTCTGCATTTCTCCGCACCCCGCACGTGCAGAGTTCCCTCGGACAATCGCACGGCTTGTAGAACGCCTCCCTGTATACGAACATGACCACATCTGCATCCTGTTCTATCGCCCCTGATTCCCTGAGGTCTGCAAGCTGGGGACGATTGCCCTCCCTCTGTTCGGTTCTTCTCGAGAGCTGGGAGAGTGCAACCACGGGTATATGGAGTTCCTTTGCCATTGCCTTGAGCGAGCGGGATATCTCAGATATCTCCTGCTCCCTGCTCTCCACATATCCCCTTGCACGCATGAGCTGGAGGTAGTCCACTATTATGAGCCTCAATCCCAGCTCTGACTTCCATCTCCGTGCCTTTGCCCTGAGTTCGAGTACGGACTGCGATGGGGTGTCGTCTATGTACACGGGCGCCTCGTAGAGTGCACCAACGGATGTGGTGAGCCTCCCCCAGTCCTCATCCCTCAGAAAACCATTCCTTATCCTCTGCAGGTCCACCCGTGCCTTGGAGGAGAGCATCCTCTGGACGAGCTGTTCCTTACTCATCTCAAGGGAGAATATGGCAACCGGCATGTTCTCCTCCACAGCAACGTATTCTGCTATGTTAAGACAGAAGGCGGTCTTGCCCATGCCAGGTCTTCCTGCGATGATTATAAGATCTGATGGCTGGAGCCCCGCGGTGAGTTTGTCCAGGTCCTTGAAACCAGTGGGTATGCCAGTGACATGGGTCTTCTTTTCGTAGAGTCTCTCTATGGTCTCAAAGGTGTCCTTTATTATATCCCTGAGCGCATAGAAAGACCTTTTGACCCTGTCCTGCGATACATCGAATATTATACGTTCCGCATCATCTATGAGTTCGTCCACAGAGCCTACACCTTCAAAACCCCTGGCTACGATGTCTGTTGCCGCGTTTATGAGCCTTCTTAAGAGGGATTTCTCCCTTACTATCCTTGCGTAGTAGAGGATATTGGCTGCGGTGGGTACTGCATCGACTATCTCTCCTATGTACGACACACCACCCACTGAATCCAGTGCATCCGAGTCCTTGAAGAGGTCTGTCACTGTCACAGGGTCTATTGGAACACCCCTGTCAGCCAGCGATACCATTGCCTTGAAGAGCTTGGAATGGGCATCGTGATAGAAGTCTGAACCGTCAGGCGAGAGTACCTCAAGGACCTTGTGTATGGAGTCCTTGTCAAGGAGTATGCCACCGAGTACACACTGCTCTGCCTCTATGTTATGTGGTGGAGTCCTGTGGATAGATCCCTTTTGAACACCAATCGCCATGGACTTCGGAAGGATTTAAGGGTGAGATGTATATATAGATACCCCCGCCTCTACAGGCAGGATACCTTTATAATTCAAGCCTCCTTGTCCTCTATCTTCCTTTGACCGCATACCGCTTTTGAGACAAAAAATCCTTTCGACCAGATACCCTGTCCATTATATTTTGACAAGGTAATGGGTATCTTTTTCGGACTAAGTCCTGAGGGAAACCCCTTTTGTAAAAGGG
>WGFF01000134.1 GCA_015492355.1 Deltaproteobacteria bacterium | reverse complement strand
CCTTCCCACCTTTTTCGTTGCCCTCCTTACTGTGGTGGGTCTCTCCTTTGTGCCCTCTTCACCACGGCTCAGTACCATCTTCTGCTCCCTCCTTACCGGCTCAAGTTCCCTTACCTCCTCTTCACCCTCGATCCTCACCCTGAAAAGCCTCTCCACCACCTCGGACTTCATCCTGAAGACCATATCCGCAAATAGGGCAAACCCTTCCTTCTTGTACTCATGGAGCGGATTCTTCTGTCCGTAGCCACGGAGCCCTATACCGCTTTTGAGGTGGTCCATACTAAGGAGATGGTCCTTCCACAGGTTGTCCAGTGTATGGAGCATCATTATCTTTTCAAGCTGGGAGAAGACCTCTCCACCCACTCTGTTTACCTTTTCCTCGTAATACTGCCATGCCTTCTCCACTATCCTCTCTGCAAGTCCTTCCCTTTCAGTAAGGTCCTTGATGTCATCCTGGGTTATCTGTATGCCGAATTGTTTTGTGAGGCTATCGTTGAGGGTTTTGAGGTCCCACTCCTCGGGATGGGACTTCTCCTCTATATGGGTTGTGACCATATCCTCTGCGACCTCTGTGACAAAGTCCCTGAGGAGGTCTCTCAGCCCCTCCTGGGCGAGTATCTGGCGCCTGTAACTGTAGACCACCTCCCTTTGCTGGTTCATCACATCGTCATACTCAAGGAGGTGTTTTCTTATATCGAAGTTATGTGCCTCTACCTTCTTCTGGGCATTCTCAATGGCCTTGGACACGAGGTTGTGCTCTATGGGTACATCCTCCTCCATACCGAGTCTATCCATTATGGCGGATATCCTGTCACTGCCGAATATCCTCATAAGGTCGTCCTCAAGGGATATGTAGAACCTTGAGGAACCAGGGTCTCCCTGTCTCCCTGCACGTCCCCTCAGCTGGTTGTCTATCCTTCTGGATTCATGTCTCTCTGTGCCCAGGATGTGGAGCCCGCCCAGCTCTATCACCTTTTTCTTCTCCTCCTCACAGATAGCCTTTGCTGCATCGAGTGCCTGCTGGTATATATCCGAGGATACATCCTTACCTGCCTTTGCAGCAGCCAGAAACTCGGGATTACCACCGAGCAGTATATCCGTACCCCTGCCAGCCATGTTCGTCGATATGGTAACCGCACCTATTCTACCTGCCTGGGCTATAATCTCTGCCTCCCGCTCGTGGTTCTTGGCATTGAGCACGTGATGGGGGATACCGTGTTTGGTCAGGAGCCTGGAGAGCCTCTCAGAGTCCTCGATGGATATGGTACCCACGAGTACAGGTCTACCCTTTTCATGGAGTTCCTTTATCTCCCGTACGACCGCCTTGAATTTCTCCTTCTTTGTCTTGTATACCACATCAGGATGGTCTGTCCTTATCATGGGCTTGTTGGTGGGGATTACCACCACATCGAGATTGTATATGGCTCTGAACTCCGCTGCCTCTGTGTCTGCTGTGCCTGTCATGCCGGCAAGTTTGTTGTACATCCTGAAATAGTTCTGGAAGGTTATGGTCGCAAGGGTCTGGTTTTCGTTCTCTATCCTCACCCGCTCCTTTGCCTCTATAGCCTGGTGCAAGCCATCGGACCAGCGTCTTCCCGGCATGAGTCTACCTGTAAACTCATCCACTATAACTACCTGCCCGTCCTTCACCACATAGTCCACATCCCTGTGGAAGAGCACATGGGCACGCAATGCCTGATTCACATGGTGGAGGGTCTCGATGTGTCTGGGATCGTAAAGGTTGTCCACCTTGAGGAGGGATTCAACCTTCTCCACACCCTCTTCTGTAAGGATTACCTGCTTTGCCTTCTCGTCAACGGTATAATGAACATCCTTTTTGAGCTCTGGTATTATCCTGTCTATGGCATAGTACTTATCCGTAGAGTCCTCCGTGGGACCGGAGATGATAAGGGGTGTTCTGGCTTCGTCTATGAGGATGGAGTCCACCTCGTCCACAATGGCATAGTTGAGCTCCCTCTGGACATAGTCCTCAAGGGAGAACTTCATGTTGTCCCTGAGATAATCGAAGCCGAACTCGTTGTTGGTACCGTAGGTGATATCAGCAAGGTATGCCTCTTTTCTCGTGACCGGTCTCAGGTGGAGGTATCTCTCTTCACCGCCTACGAACTCTGGATCGTATACAAAACTCCTCTCGTGCTGTATGACACCCACTGTGAGACCGAGTGTGTGGTATATGGGACCCATCCACTGGGTATCCCTCTTTGCAAGGTAGTCGTTGACAGTAACGAGGTGTGCACCTCTGCCCTCGAGTGCATTGAGATAGAGCGGCAGGGTCGCCACAAGGGTCTTGCCTTCGCCTGTCTTCATCTCTGCTATCTTGCCCTCATGGAGCACAACGCCACCTATGAGCTGTACATCGAAGTGACGCATGTTGACCTTTCTTCTCGCCACTTCCCTTACCGCTGCAAATGCCTCTGGAAGTATATCATCGAGCCCCTCGCCCTTTGAGAGCCGTTCCTTGAAACGGAGGGTGAGTTCCCTGAACTCCTCATCCCTCTTTGCCCTCATCTCTGGCTCAAGGGCATTTATCCTCTCCACAATGGGCTGTATCCTCTTAAGCTCCCTTTCGTTCTTACTGCCGAATATCTTTTTAAGGATGGTATTGAACATGAACCTCTCCATTTTAAGATTATAATTTATTATAATAACATAACCGCACGTCTTTTTCTACCAAAGGCTAAAAAAGGGACCCCTCCTTTCCCCTCTTCCTCAAGCCCTCCCCCTCGGATATCGCTTCCTGAGGCGGCACCTGGTATAGACATATTTACCACCTCTATGTGTTTGGTTCAACACATTGTTTAGGGAATTTATCAGGGACCATAAGCTCCTCAAGGAGTATCACAGGAAAATGGAGTATATGGTCTGTTATCATCGCCTTTCTGTTCCCTGGCTTTTCTTCCGAGGTCAACCCATCCATCCCCCTGCCGTAGTGGGGTCTGAAAAAGTTCCATGTATCCTGCCACATCTTTGCCCTTAAAAGAAGGTAATACCTTATATTTTAAGAATGGTTCTTAGCGTAGGTTTACGCCGTAAAATCCCGGAGACACTAGATGAAAGACAAAGAAAGGAAATAGAAACACTATGCACCGTCATTTCCCTTATGCATATCTATGAAGGTAATGTCATAGATAAGCCGCCACCAGTAGTTTTTTTTAGATAAATTTATATCGCTTATAGTTGAAGAATATTGTTATAG
>WGFF01000133.1 GCA_015492355.1 Deltaproteobacteria bacterium | reverse complement strand
TAAGAGACAGCCTATGTGTTCAGGGGTGAGGTGACCTGTGTGATAAAAAAGGAATCCCTGGTGGATATCTGCAGGTTCCTTAAAAGCGATGGCGAACTGAAGATGAACTTCCTTGTGGATGTCCTCGGGGTCGATTACTATCCCTCCAGACCAAGGTTCGAGGTGGTCTATCTCCTCTATTCCATACCGAGAAAGCACAGATTGAGGCTCAAGATAAAGGTAGATGAGGGTGAAACAGTACCGTCCATAACATCTGTCTGGAGGTCTGCAGACTGGGCTGAAAGGGAGACCTATGATATGTTCGGTATAGTCTTTGAAGGACATCCGAACCTCAGACGCATATACCTCCCGCAGGACTGGGAGGGTTTTCCATTGAGAAAGGACTATCCCCTCAGAGGATACAGGGATAGATATAACCCTTACGGAGAGGAGAAAAAATAGCCCCTTCGGGGAAGACCTTTAAGGGATATGGATAACCCCTTTCTTCCCTTTGAAAACCCTGGAAGCTGATGGGCTTGTGTCTTCGGGAGGAGGGATTCAGGGGAAAGATGGGGGTAATAGTCTGGTCTACAGGGTTTTAGCGGATGCCTTTGATGGGGGCAGGAGAGGTGATAAGTGGTGTTGTCCCTTGTAGCCTGTTAAAGGATTTATCAGCGGATTTCGGAAGATGGGGTCTTCCAGTGTGCTGGATTCACCTGTGGGGGCACAGAAAAGATATCTCCTGCCAGAATCTACCCTGAGATGGGTTTATGAGTGAGATAGCCAAAGATAAGTCAGTCATTCCAGAATCAGAGGAGGTCATATCCACCAAGGAGATTACCCTGAGCTTTGGTCCACAGCACCCTTCTGCACACGGTGTACTCCATCTGGTGGTGGACCTGCAGGGTGAGAAGGTGCTCAGGGCAGAGCCTGACATAGGGTACCTCCACAGGGGTACTGAGAAAATAGCGGAGAACCTACTCTATCCCCAGTTTGTACCCTATACGGACAGGCTCGATTACATGTGCGGGATGAGTAACAACCTTGCCTACGTGCTGGCGGTGGAGAAGCTCCTCGGTATAGATGTACCTGAGAGGGCGAAGTACATAAGGGTTATTGCCGCGGAGCTCTCAAGGCTATCAGGGCATCTCATAGCGATAGGTGCATGGGGTGTGGACCTCGGTGCCATGACGATCCTCCTTTACGCCATAAGGGAGAGGGAGATGGTGCTCGATCTCTTTGAGATGCTCTGTGGGGCGAGGATGACCTACAGTTACATGAGGATAGGTGGGGTGAGGTACGATGCAACGAGGGAGTTTCTGGATAAATGCCTTGAGCTCGCAGAGATACTCCCCAAGAGGATAGACGAGTATGAAAGGCTCCTTACAGGTAACAGGATATGGATTAAGAGGAATAAGGGTATAGGTGTTATACCTGCGGACGATGCCATAAACCTCGGTCTGAGTGGACCCTCTCTCAGGGCAAGCGGGGTGGGATGGGATATAAGGAAGGATGAACCCTATCTTGTCTACGACAGACTCGATTTTGATGTGCCTACAGGGGAGAACGGTGATTGCTTCGACAGGTACATGGTCAGGATGGAGGAGATGAGGCAGTCTGTACGCATCATAAAGCAGGCGGTAAGGGATATGCCCGATGGTCCATTCAACGTGGATATGCCTGAGATAGTGCCTCCACCGAAGAAGGAGGTCTACAGCAACATGGAGGCACTCATACATCACTTCAAGTACGTATCCCAGGGGTTCAAGGTGCCGAAGGGAGAGGTCTATTCAGCCATAGAATCCCCAAAGGGAGAACTCGGCTTCTATATCATAAGTGACGGTTCAGAAAAGCCTTTCAGGTTGAAGATAAGGGTCCCTACTTTCATAAACCTGCAGTCAGTCGATTATCTTTCAAGGGGTGAGTACTTTGCCGATGTGGTTGCCATAGTGTCGAGTCTGGACCCTGTGTTTGGTGAGTGTGATAAGTAAGGGCATGGAAAGGGCTCCATAGAGGGAGGGGGCTTGCCATGCCCTTTGTAAGGATAAGATTACAGGAAAAGGGGGTGAAGGGGAGAACCTTTCCTGTCTTGTAAAAAGGTTCCACCCTGTCTGAATGCTTCCCGAGAGGTTAAGAGAAGAGATAAGAGCGGTTGAGAAGAGGTATTCCACAAAGAGGTCTGCGGTGATGGAAGCCCTCAGGATTGTACAGAGGGAGAAGGGCTACATAGAGAAGGAGGACATGGAAGAGATAGCGTGTATGCTGGGCATGAGACCTGTCAGTGTAAACGAGGTTACAGCCTTCTATACTATGTACAACATACAGCCTGTAGGAAGGTATCACATACAGGTGTGCAGGAATATATCCTGTTCCCTTCTCGGGGCGGAGCATCTTATAAGTTACATGGAGAGGCTCCTTAATATAAAGGTAGGAGAGACCACACAGGATGGGAAGTTCACCCTTTCCACGGTGGAATGCCTCGGCTCGTGCGGCACTGCACCCATGATGCAGATAAACGATACCTACTACGAGAACCTGACAGAGGAGAGGATAGAGGAGATACTCAAGGGGCTTGAGTAGTGGAGAAGGTACTGCTTAAAAACCTTGGCAAGCCCAACTCCCATAAGATAGACACATACATCCAGGGAGGTGGCTACAGGGCTATACAGGAAGCCCTCAGGCATACACCCGATACTATAATCCAGATGGTGAAGGATTCGGGCTTGAGGGGCAGAGGGGGTGCGGGATTTTCAACAGGGCTCAAATGGAGTTTTATACCCAAGGACCCAACGGTGCCGAAGTTTCTGTGCTGTAATGCGGACGAGGGAGAGCCCGGTACCTTCAAGGACAGGGGTATTATAGACAACGATCCACATCTCCTTCTTGAGGGGATGATGATAGCAAGCTACGCCATAGGTGCGAACACCGCCTATATCTACATAAGGGGTGAGTTCGCCTTCGGTGCAAGGAGGCTCGAAGAAGCCATAAAGGAGGCATATGAGAGGGGATACCTTGGAAGGAATATCTTTGGGTCTGACTTCTCCCTCGATATCCATGTCCACAGGGGATGGGGTGCATACATATGTGGTGAGGAGACCGCACTCCTTGAGTCTATCGAGGGATACAGGGGTCAGCCGAGGATAAAACCACCCTTCCCCGCCATATCCGGGCTCTATGGTAAGCCCACAGTTATAAACAACGTGGAGACCCTCTCCTGTCTTCCAGCCATTGTCCTTAAGGGTCCCAAATGGTTCGCCTCCATAGGACCTGAGAAGAGTCCTGGACCCAAGATATACTGTGTGAGCGGGCATGTGAAGAGACCTGGACTCTATGAGCTTCCCATGGGCACGTCCGCAAGGGAACTCATATATGAGCACTGTGGGGGTATAAGGGATGACAGGAGGCTTAAGGCGGTCATACCGGGTGGTGTGAGTGCCCCCATGCTCTCTGCGGACGAGGTGGATACCCCGTTGGATTTCGACTCCCTTGCCGCCAAAAAGAGTATGCTCGGCTCAGGTGCGGTGATAGTGATGGATGAGACCACCTGTATGGTGAAGGTTGCATACATAATCCTCAGGTTCTTCAGCCATGAATCCTGCGGTAAATGCACACCGTGCAGAGAAGGTACTATATGGCTGACCAAGATACTCAAGAGGATAGAGTACGGAGAGGGAAGGACAGGGGATGTGGAACTACTCGAAAGCCTATGTTCCAACATATTCGGCAGGACCTTCTGTCCCCTCGGGGATGGGGCTGTAATGGCGTTGAGAGGGGTGCTCAAGCACTTCAGGGACGAGTTTGTCTACCATGTGGAGAACAAAAGATGTATGGTATGACTCCCCTGCGGAAAGAGATCAGGTATAGAATCTTCTGAAAGGGGGTGTTAAGGGGAAGGTACCTTCCCCTGCTATGGCAACTGTAACTATAAACGGAAAAGAGATAACCGTAGAGGACGGCACTCTCATACTCGATGCAGCAAGGCAGGCGGGTTTTGAGATACCCACCTTCTGCTATCAAGCTGAACTCTCAAGGCTCGGTTCCTGCAGGATGTGTCTCGTGGAGATAGAGGGTCAGAGGAAGCTCCAGCCATCGTGTGTCACCCCGGTCATGCATGGAATGAACATATGGACCGATTCGCCGAGTGTGGTGTCTGCAAGGGAGGCGATGCTTGAGTTCCTCCTGAGTAACCATGCCCTGGATTGCCCTGTCTGTGACAAGGGTGGTGAGTGCGAGCTCCAGGACATGGTCTACAAGTATGGTCCGAGAAAGGGGAGATTCCAGGAGGTAAAGAACAGATTCCATGACAGGGACTATGTGCTCAGTCCTGTGATTGTAAAGAACTCCAACAGGTGTGTGCAGTGCATGAGATGTGTGAGGGTGTGTAGAGAAGTGGTGGGTGTGGGTGTTCTCGGTGCCATAGGCAGGGGACATAAACAGGAGGAGACGAGTTTCCTCAGACAACAGCTCGACTGCGACCACGATGGCAACTGCATAGAGGTATGTCCTGTAGGATGTTTTATGAGGCGTCCCTACAGGTACAAGGCAAGACCCTGGGACCTTACACGTGCAATGAGTATATGTCCCTACTGCGGGACAGGTTGCAGGTTCTCCATACAGGAAAGGGATGGGGTGGTATTGAGGGCGGTTGCCATGCACGAGGTGGGTGTAAACGGTATAACCCTGTGTGCAAGGGGAAGGTTCGGATACGATTTTGTGAACAGTAAAGAGAGGCTTAAAACCCCGCTTGTAAAGAGGAACGGAAGGTTCGAGCCCGTGACCTGGCACGATGCCATGGAGATGATAAAAGAAAGGCTCGGTACCCTACAGGGGGAGCGTATAGGTGCCATAGCATCACCAAGGCTTACAAACGAGGAGCTCTTTTTGTTCCAGAGGTTCGTAAGAGAGGTGCTCAAGAGCCCCAACATAGATTCCGATCCGAGATGGAACGATACCACGGTGGAGGCATTCGTATCAGTAACAGGTATACCAGAGGGTGGCACATCTCTATTCGACTGTGTGGGGGCGGATACGGTATTTATTATCGGTGGGCAGGTCTCTGAGGAGAACCCGGTTGTGGACTATACGATAAGGCGTATCTCCTCCGAAAGGAGGATGAACATCATAATAGGCTCTCCACGGGCGATGAAGCTCGATGCCTCTGCAGGGATACTTTTAAGGCACGGGGCTGGATGCGAGGACTCCCTGCTCATTGCGCTGGCATGTATCCTGACAGAAGAGTCCGGGCTACAGGATGGAAAGGCACTCCTCGGTGATCTATCGAAAGAAGGGTTTATCGAACAGGCAGGTGTGGCAGAGGATGACCTCAGGGCTTGCGCAAAGGTCTTGGTCGGTTCTAACTCCATAGGCATATTTGCAGGGACTTCCCTTTTGAGGTTCTCCTCGCTCAGGGGACTCCATCTTCTGAGGACTGTTCTCGAAAGACTCAAAAAGGCTCTCTTCATAATGCCCCTCCTTGACAGGTGCAATCAGAGGGGTGCATGGGACATGGGTGTACATCCAGGGTTCGGTCCTGGATACAGGGGGGTCGAAAGGAGGGGGCTTGGATGTGATGGTATACTCGAGGGTGTGGTAAAGGGAGAGATAGATGCCCTCTATATAGTGGGTGAGGACCTGGTAAGCGCCTATCCTGACGGGGAGTTCGTAGAAAGTGCCCTTTCAAAGGCAGGGTTTGTTGTGGTTCAGGATGCATTCCTTACCAGGACAGCCAGGTTTGCGGATGTGGTGCTTCCATCGGCTGTCTTTGCAGAGAAGGACGGTACCTTTACCAATCAGGAAGGCAGGGTGCAGGCAATCTCAAAACTCCTTCCACCACCAGGAGAGGCAAAGACAGACCTTGAGATAATATCCATCCTCTCTGCCATACTCGGTGGGGCTTTTGACCGTACAGAAAGTAAGGAGGTATTCGACACGATCAAGGAGACCATTGATATGTACAGGGATGTGGAACTCAGGGACGAACCCTCTCAGGTCTCCCTTGTTAAAGGCAGTGGTGCGGTATTCAGGAGGGAAGAACCACCGTTCAGCAAGGTGGTGTACGGCGAGGACAGGGAATATCCCTTTGTGCTCATAACAGGTAATCATCTATTCCATTCTGGTACCTTTTCCCTGAGGTCGGATATACTCTGTGGTCTCCTCGGGGAGGGTATTGTGGAGATGAACAGGGAGGATGCAGAATCGCTCGGTGTCTCAGAGGGTGAGAAGGTAAGGGTGAGGGGAAGGGGTTATGAGGCCTTTGTGAAGGTGAGGATAAGGAAGGATGGTCTCAGGGGTGTTGTGTTCGTGCCCGAAAATTTTGAGGATACCCCTGTGAACAGGTTTCTTAAAAGGGGCGAGAAGGTTGCGAGGGTCAGTATTCAAAAGCCCTCTTGATTATAAAGAAGAGAGACTCGGTTGTATGGGTGTTTTTTTATCCAAGGTTGCCCCTGTGAGATAGGGGTGGAGGTGGGGTCATGGTCGATCCAAAGGTTTTGAGGGATATACCGTTTTTTTCAGACCTTTCAGAAGGTGAGCTCGCAACCCTTGCCAGGATAGTCAGGAGAAAAGATTTTCGTGTGGGTGAGACCATCTTCAGGGAATCGGAGGATGGACAGTCCCTCTACATCATAAGGAAGGGAGAGGTAAAGGCGTGCAAGACAGGTCCGGACGGGGAACTCTACACCCTCACCGTCATGAAGGATGGGGAGATATTCGGGGAGATGAGCTTTCTCGATGGCAGGCCAAGGTCTGCAACCATAGTGGCACTTACAGACCTTGAGACCTATGTTATCGAAAAATCCGACTTCGAGACCCTCGTGGACGGGAATCCCAGGATTATATACAAGCTCCTCAAGAACATCGTCTTTACCATCCATTCCATAGTGCGTGGAATGAATATAAGATACACAGAGATGATAAACTACATGTGGGGCAGGAGGAGATAGGGGCTCAAAATCCCTGCTTACAGCGATACATGGTAGTCGAGGTCTCCCCGAAGGGTGTAGAAGGACTGTTTGAGGGGGCTTTTTTCAGAGTGGTTATTTTCAAAGGATAGAGGATGATGGTCGAGGTAGTTATAATCCTGATAAAGGTGGTTGTGGTGGGGATGATACTCTTTACCCTGCCCTTACCGCTTACGTGGCTCGAAAGAAAGATTGCCGGGCACATACAGGTAAGGCTCGGTCCGTTCAGGGTCGGTCCCCACGGTGTACTCCAGCCGTTTGCGGATATGATAAAGCTCCTCATGAAGGAGGACATAGTACCCGCAAAGGCAGACAGGTGGCTATACAGGATAGCACCCATAATGACGATGGTCCCTGCCTTTGTGGTATTCGTTGCCATACCATTTGGCGAGAGCTGGAGGATACCCTTCATAGACAGGGAGGTTACACTTTATATAACAGACATGAACGTAGCCATACTCTACATACTCGCTGTATCTGGTCTCGGTATCTACGGGATTATATTCGGTGGATGGGCATCCAACAGCAAGTACGCCCTTCTCGGCGGACTGAGGTCATCCGCACAGATGATAAGCTACGAGGTAGCCCTGAGCTTTGCATGCATAGGTGTTGTGATGATGGCAAATTCCCTGAGCCTCGTTGACATTGTGAGGACACAGTCAGGCAGTATATTCAACTGGAACTTTTTTTATCTCCCCGTGGGTCCTGTATGGTTCTTTATCTTCTTCATATCCGCCCTTGCGGAGATAAACCGTATACCCTTCGATCTACCTGAGGACGAGGGCACACTGGCTGCGGGATTCCACGTGGAGTATAGCGGTATGAGGTTTGCCTTCTTCATGCTTGCAGAGTATATCGCAATGGTCACTGTGTCTGTGCTTGCGGTTATACTCTTTTTCGGTGGATGGAATGCGCCCTTTGGTCTTACCTTCATTCCACCCATACTCTGGTTCATACTCAAGGTGAGTATATTCATATACATCTTCATGTGGATAAGGTTTACCCTGCCCAGGTACAGATACGATCAGCTCATGTCCATAGGGTGGAAGGTCTTGATACCGATTTCACTTGTAAACGTTCTCGTAACCGGGCTTATTGTGATATGAGTGACAGTGTAAAGATAGAAGAGCAGTCATCATCATGG
>WGFF01000132.1 GCA_015492355.1 Deltaproteobacteria bacterium | reverse complement strand
TTGAGGAATTCCTCCCCCATGTTAAGGAAAGTGGAAGTGCGGATGGAAATGGTACCGACAGGCAAAAGTAACGAAAAATTGTAGACTTTTTTCACTGACAGAAAAGGTCACCTCCTAAAGTTTTTTACCCTACACCCCGATATGATAAGAAGGGTATAATATTATGTAAAAAGCCTTAGGAGGGACCGATGAAGATTACCGGACAGAAGCCAGGAATAAATACAGATTCCTATGTCAAAAAGGTCGATACCAAGGGTCATGGGAAGCAGGCAGGCTCCAGGGAGGTATACGAGAAGGATATGGTCGATATCTCCCAGAGGGCAAGGGAGCTCAACAGGATAAAAAGGATGCTCGAGACGGTACCAGAGGTGAGATGGGAGATGGTGGAGAGGATAAAGGGTGATATAGAACATGGCAACTACCGTGTTAATCCCAACAAGGTGGCAGAAAAGATGCTGGAGAGGGCTATAAGGAACGCCCTCCATCCGAAGAAATAAGGAAGGACGATGGAAGAACTCGTAGAACATCTGGCAAAGGAGATGACACTTTACAGAGACCTCATCTCCATCCTTCAGAGGGAGACACGAGCACTTGTGGAGAGGGACTATGAGGGACTTTATGAGATTGTCACCTCAAAGGAGCACATACTCATGAAGCTCGCCTCTCTGGATGGCAGAAGGTCTGAGATTATACGCAGGATAGGGAAGTCCCTTGGATTCGGGGACAGGGAGGTAAGGCTTTCTGATATTATCTCTAAGGCAGAGCCTCCCCATAGAGAGAGATTAAAGGAACACCAGACCACCATACTCGCCTTTCTAAATTCAATCAAGGAGATAAACGATATAAATAATTTCGTAGCCAGAGGCAGTCTGGAGAATATTAAAAAGGCACTCGGTTTCCTTGGCAATTTTATCTCCAGTGGTACCTACAAGTCTACCGGCACTGTTGAGGAGATGGTTGTGAAGGGATCACGTCTGTGTGAGGGGGTTTAGGTTATGGCGTCCCTTAACGGATTGATGGATATTGCAAAGACCGCCCTTTTCACCACCCAGAAGGCACTCAACGTTGTCTCCCACAATATAGCAAATGTAAATACCGAAGGATACACACGTCAGAGGGTTGTACTTGAGACCCCAAGCCCGGTAAACTTCGGGGGACTCTACTATGGTACAGGGGTAAGCCTCAAAAAGATAGAGAGGGTATACGATAGATTCCTCTGGCTCAATCTTAATAACGCAAGGTCAGAGCTTGAGATGTACGAGATGAAATCCCAGGTCCTCCAGGACCTCGAAGGTGTGATGAATGACCTTGAAGGAACCGGCTTGAACGAACCCCTTACGGATTTTTTCAACGCCTTCCACGACCTTGCCTCTAACCCTGCATCCTATTCAGAAAGGGCGATGGTACTCTCTACAGCAGAGGTACTTGTTGATACGTTCCACACAATAGATACACGTATAAGGAACAGGGTTTCATCCATCAATAGTGAGATAACACAGCTTGTGAAGGATATAAACTCCCTTGCAGAACAGCTGGCAGACATAAACACCCAGATAATATCCCTTGAGGTATCGGGTGCATCCAACAACGACCTTCTGGACAAGCGAGACCTACTTCTAAAGGAACTGGCAGAGATGATAGACATCTCCATCGTTGAGAATGAAAGGGGACAGGTGGATGTATACGTGGGTGGCAGGTTCATACTCCTTACAGGTGGACATGTATCCGAGCTCGATGTCGAAATAGATGGGGACAACGATATGCTCTATAAGGTTACAACAGGCGGTGTAAACATAAACGATGAGATAACAGGTGGCAGGATAAAGGGACTTATAGATGGGAGGTCTTCCTTCTTGGACACCCTCGATAAGATAGACCTCCTCTCTGCAACCCTTGTAAAGGAGATAAACCTCCAGCACAGACAGGGATACGGACTCGATCTATCGACAAACGTAGACTTCTTTACATCCCATACAGTTACAACCGCCCCCAAGAGTTCCAACACAGGTGGTGCTGTCATATCGAACGGTACCATTACAGACCTTTCAGCGATAACACTCGATGACTACGAGATACGCTTTTCGTCCTCCACGAGTTACGTTATCTTCAATGTGGATACAGGCAAGGTCGTAACCACGGGCACCTATTCCTCAGGCAATCAGATAGTATTCGATGGCTTGGGGGTTGTCATAACAGATGGTACCAGTGGTCCACAGACCGGTGATGTATTCACAGTGAGTG
>WGFF01000131.1 GCA_015492355.1 Deltaproteobacteria bacterium | reverse complement strand
GTAAGGATGTGGTATACGCCAGAGAGGATGAAAAGAAATGCCATCGTCCTGTGGATTATGCGTGTTACATAGATACCACCGAGCATCTTGTTGAAAGGGACTGCCCAGAAACTATCGCTGTAATGGATGGGGAGCCCTGTAAAGGCAAGTATCAGGAACGACGAGAACATTATAAGGTGCTGTAGCCTTATGTGTATAGAATACCTCGGAAGGTCCCCCACAGGGTTTGAATCCACGTTCTTGTAAAGAAGTACCCTGTCCTGAGGGAGAAGCCTTATTACCTCCTCCACCTCTTCCCTCTCCCTGTCACTCAACCCGTTTATCTCCATAGACCTTTCAAGAACGATCCTTGCCTCTTCGGAAAGCTTCATACCTTACCTCCCCTAAAGATAGATTCTATCCCTGCCGCGAGGACTCTTACGTCTCCAGGAACTTCCCTTTCTCAAAACCCACGCAACCCCATCCCTCCTGCGACCTATGGTCTCCAGTATCATTAGCCCTATGAGCGCAAGGGTAACACCATCACCCACAAGCCCGTATACGTGTTCGACCCAGTATACAAGGGGGTTGTCATCCTTCCTTGCGGTGGGATGGGGATCTATCTCAAGGAAGTTCTCATCAGCGTTCTCATGACATCTCCTGCACGTCCTCACACGATTGCCCCTGTGGGTTGTGGACCCGGGATCCCTCGAAGACCTTATATCATGGACAGCAAGGTAGTAGTTGTCCTTCTCCGCATGACAGTCAAGACAGTTTGCCGCCTCCTTGAAGCCGAACTTTATGACCTTCCAGTGAAAACTCTCCTTGTAGGATTCAGATGCATAGAGGAACTTTTTGCCCAGTTCCCCTCCCTCTTCCTCCACTATCTTCAGATGCTCATGGAGCATCTCCTCCCTTTCATGACATATACTACAGAGCTCCACTATCTCCTTGGGTGACCTTCCCACCTTCTTTATCCTCCTGCCCGTATGGGCGTAACGATGGTTGACAAACCTCCTATCCTTGTGACATACAAGACACCTCTCTGTAATCTCCTTCGGTAGTTCCTTCTCATCAGGGATATAGACTGGATTGGTATGACAGAATATACAGTAAGGCTTGTCCTTGTCCCTCTCGTTCTTAGCCACCTTGTCCCTGCCGTGGACACTCTTTCTGTATACCTCGTATATGTTCTTGTGGTTGAACTTCTTTTTTGTGGATGGATTCTGGATACTGTGGCATTCTGTATTGCATGTGACACCAACCTTTACAGGGTCATGAGGGAGCCTGTCTATATAGTTGTGACAGTCTCTACACCGTACACGGTTGTGAACCGTCTTTGAGAATATGGATTCATCCACGTAGTAATACTTCCTTTCTCCGTCCTTCGTCACCCTTCCCATCTTTATGTACTTGTGACACATAAGACAGTTCTCATCATCCGCACCGTGTACATACCCTGCAAGTATAAGGAATATCCATCCACATAGGAGAACCGTAATGCCATACCTTAACTTCATAGCCATATCCTCTTTGTTTTTTTGTGAATCCAGAAAAAACCTCTTAAAACCCTGCCCGAGCCCCCTTGAAGAATACTACCTCAAACAGCCCTGTCCATCTCTTTACAGTTCGTGGCACATAAGGCATATCTCTCCCTTTCTCTCAGCCCTGAGTCTCTGTGGATTGTCCGCCCCTCTGTCCGCCCTTCTGAGCCTCTGTATGCCACGCTCATGGGGGTTATGACACGTGGCACAGAATATCTTTCCTGTACCTGGCTCAAGGGGTATTATGATATCCTTCTCCCTTGTTGTCTTCTCGAGCCTCTTGAGCACCGCACTCGTTGGTACACGCAGATGGGAGAAGGGCTTTCTCCTCTTCCTTGTCTTCTCTGTAACACCAGCCATGGATATGAACGTACCAGGATGGAGGGGTATGTCGTAATGGCATCTCCTGCAGAGTCTCTCAAGGTTCTTTTCTATCTTGAACTCCACATCCTCTATGCCCAGGGCTCTATCCACGTCAGGTACGACCCTGTGGCATACAACACATTTGGATGTGAGTATCTCCCCCTCGTCGTTTATCATATCGTGTGGGTCCATCCTCGTATAACCCTTTGGTTCGTGGCACTTGTAACATATATCCGTACGATGACCATAGGGACCACCCCTGAAGAATCTGGGATTCCTCTCCCTCCGCCAGAACTCCTCCTTGCGACACTGATACACAAGATTGTGACACACAATACACGTAAGCCTTCCCTTCTCATCACCCCTGTAAAGGGCAGATCTGAAATCCTCTGGCATCCTGCCCAGCTTCTTCTCAGAAGGTATCATGCCTGTTGCATGGATGTAGGCATGTACGGAATCCTTCTCGTGGCACCTGTTACACAGGGCTATAAAGTCACCTTCCTCTCTGAACCGTACCTCCTTGTAAGGGTCTCCCTCATGGCATTCGCCACACAGTCCCTCCTGCCAGTGAGGATTCTCCATGGGTTTACCTTCTTCAGCCGCCTCGTCCGCTCCATATACCCCATGCGATAGGAGTATGAGCACAAGGAACACAAGACCATACAATAGCCACCGTCTTACGCCTGAGGGTCTTGCCCCCTCAACCCCTCCCTTCTTACCAGGGTATGATTCTTTATCCAGAAGCAACATGGTTGCTTACGTCAGGGGGTTTCAC
>WGFF01000130.1 GCA_015492355.1 Deltaproteobacteria bacterium | reverse complement strand
TACCTTTTGATACCGTATCCGAGATAATTGACCGAAAGGTCATCTGAAATGGCAAAATCCCACCTCAGGGGATCGAAACTCATCCCCTTTATCTCCTCTACCTCCACTGAGTTATGCCTCAACAGCTCCACGAGTACAGAGGGCCTTATGAACCTTCTATAATCGTGTGTTCCCTGCGGGACCATCCTGAGTATGTCCTCTGCAACGAATATGGCAAGGAGCCCTGCCTTGAGGGTCTTGTTTATGGTGCTGAAGAGAAAGACCCCATCCTTTTTAAGAAGCCTGCAGGCATCCTCTATAAATCCTTCGAGCCCATCCACATGTTCGAGTACCTCGCAACATACAACGCAATCGAAGGGCTCTGGATGGTCTTTTGCAAACTCTCCCGGGGATCTGACCATATAGGTTATATGGAGCCCTGCACCTTCTGCATGTCTCCTTGCACACTCTATGGCGGTTGGAGAGAGGTCTATACCTGTAACATGCCCGCCCCTGCGGGCAAACTCCTCTGAGAGAAGTCCTCCACCACAGCCTATGTCGATTATTCTTCTTTCCCTGACCCCGCCGATGGTCTTCTCAAGGATTTTTAGAAAATACCCAGCCCTCAGGGGGTTTATCCTGTGGAGGGAGGAGAGAGAACCACGGGGGTCCCACCAGTCCTTTACATCCATGTGCCATCCCTTTAAAGAATCCCGGGATTGATGTACCCCGGAGAAGGGGGCATCAAAGCCCGTACTCTTTCCATCTTCTTGTTATAAGGTCGAGTATATCCTCTGTCATCCTGAGCCTTTCACCCCATTGTCTTGTGCTTTCAGGGGGTATCTTTGTGGTTGCATCTATTCCCATCTTACCTCCCAGCTCGGGTTTCGGGGTTGAGAAGTCAAGGTAGTCAACAGGGGTATGGTCTATGATGACCACGTCCCTTCCAGGGTCCACACGTGTAGATATCGCCCATATAACATCAGACCAGTTGTGTACATCTATGTCGTCATCCACCACTATTATATACTTCACATAGAGGAACTGCTTGAGCACCCCCCATAGCCCCATCATTATCCTCCTTGCATGTCCCGGGTACTCCTTTCTTATGGAGACGATGGCTATCCTGTAGGATACAGCCTCCATGGGCAGGGAGAAATCCACTACCTCTGGAAACTGTAATCTCAATGTGGGCAGATAGATGCTGTTAAGGACCGTACCTATTATGGCATCCTCCTTGGGGGGTCTGCCTGTTATGGTGGT
The DNA here is from genome assembly GCA_015492355.1 of Deltaproteobacteria bacterium. Taxonomy (GTDB): domain Bacteria; phylum Desulfobacterota; class GWC2-55-46; order GWC2-55-46; family S146-73; genus S146-73. The sequence goes on along the minus strand of WGFF01000130.1, from coordinate 4,561 downwards.
GAGGTAAAGGGGATCTTTTCTGTGGGTTACTGCCTTTATGCGAAACACTGGAAACTCCTCACGGGCGTTGTAATAACCTGTATGGTCTCCGAAGGGACCTTCCTGCGCTGTCTCATCGTGGTGTATCTCCCCTTCGAGCACCACCTCTGCTGTTGCTGGCACCTTGAGAGGCACTGTAACGCAGTCCACAAGCTCTATAGCCTTTTTCCTGAGTATACCTGCAAAATGGAACTCGCTCACGTCCTCTGGCAGGGGGGTTACAGCAGAGATTATCGTTGCAGGCTCGCATCCTATAGCCACTGCCACAGGCATGGTCTTGCCTGCCCTCTCCCAGAGCAGTTTGTGTTTTGCCCCTCCCCTGTGCCTGAGCCAGCGCATTATGAGCCTCTTTCCATCGAGGTACTGCATCCTGTAAACACCCACATTGTACACACCTCCATCGGGTGGACGGGTCACAACAAGGGGCCAGGTGACAAGCGGGGCTGCATCAAGGGGCCAGCACTTTATGATGGGAAGAAAGGACAGGTCTGCCTTATCATCTGTGAGGACCACTTCCTGACACGGTGCATTCCTTACGGTTTTTGGACCGAGGGTAAGGAGGCTTCCAAAAAAGGGTACCTTCCTCAGCGCATCCCAGATGCCTTCCGGGGGCTTGGGCCTCTGTAGATAGGCGATAAATTCCCCTATCCTTGTAAACTCCTCCTCACCAACTCCCAGTCCTATGGCTACCCTCTCCCTTGTACCGAATAGATTGCCCACCACAGGGATATCGTATCCCCTGACCCTGTTGAATATGACAGCAGGACCACCACCTGTTACGAGCCTGTCGAGTATGGCAGAGATCTCCAGACAGGGATCGACCTCTGCATCCACATGCCTCAAAAGCCCCCTCCGGGCGAGGACGTTCAAAAAGCCCCTGAGATCGTTGAAGACCATTTCATCAAATCAGGGAAGACCGTCTGTGAGTGGTTTTGAATCACAGTCTCCCCTCACCCCTTTTCAAAACCTTCGACCTAAAGGTTGAGATCGATAGATATAGAGAGCAATATCACAAGCCCAGCAAATACATTCGCAACGAAACACCTGAAAGCGGTCTCCCGTGTGGGGGAACGCCTTAATTCCTTCACAAGAAGGAGAAAGAATATAAAGGCGGACAGAATACCCGTAAAGTAAAAGATGCCGAGCCCTCCAAGCCAGCCTACAAGCCACAGACAAAGGATCATGCCCCCATAGAGAAGCACTATCGCATGGTAGACCCATCTGCCAAAGAGTATGGCAGTGGATTTGACACCTATCTTCAGGTCGTCTTCCTTGTCCATGAGGGCATAGATGGTGTCATAGGCTGTGGACCAGAATACATTGGCAAGGAATATCAATAAAGCAGGCAACTCCACAGTATCCTTTACCGCAGTCCATGCCATTATCGCACCCCATCCAAAGGCAATGCCGAGAAAGACCTGCGGTAGATTGCTCACCCTCTTTACAAAGGGATATACACTGGCAAGTGCAAGCCCAACGAATGAGAGGGCGATGGTGAGTGGATTGAGCAGAAGTACAAGTGAAAAGGCAAGGAGGGAAAGGATAAAAAACACCCACAGGGCTTCTCCTACACCGAGCCGTCCGCTTGCAAGGGGTCTGGTCCTTGTCCTTTCCACGTACCTGTCAAAGTCCCTGTCTGCTATGTCGTTTATTGTACAGCCAGCACTCCTCATTAAAAATGTCCCGAGGATAAAGACCACAAGATGCCTCAACGAAGGCGAACCACCCGATGCGAGAAAGAGAGACCAGAGCGTGGGACAGAGAAGAAGCAACGTCCCATACTGCTTGTTGAACCTTATAAGGTCGAGTATGGCAGAGAACTTTGCTGTGACAGTAAAGGAATTCATATCATTTATGCCTTATATTGTTTGTATCAATTGATGTCCTAAAAATAGTTTTGGTAATGGGTCATCAAATCGGACCTGAATTTTTATTGTGGGGAAAACACTGCGGGCTATTGCCCTTTTCTGGTAAGAAAGTGTTTTCCCCAGCCCCCTTTCCCAGAGGACTTTAGATTAAAAGTTTTGGGGAAGGGAGTTTGAGGGAAACCCCTTTTACAAAAGGGGTTTCCCTCAGGATTTAGTCCGAAAAAGATACCCATTACCATAGTTTTTTAAGGCAAAACCCCTACAGAGGATTCCCCGTAGAGAGTATATCAGGATTGAATATCTCTGTAATACCTGCCTTGATAATCCAGTCTCCTGACGCATCCCTGTTTATGAGTCTGTACCGTCTTGCTATCATGGGTGTGGTTTCATCTATGCCGAGTTCTACCGCCACCCTGAGAGATCTGACGATACCTATCTGGAGCCTATCCTTTACAAGGGGTATCTTTCTTGCCATGAGGATTCTACCCAGTGGCTCATCCTCGTATTTCTTGAGTGCATCCAGGAGTTCTTTCTTGATAGATGTAAGGGGTATTATACACTGTGCGTAGACCATCCTTTTCTCGCTGGCTACAAGCCAGACCTCTCTTTCCATGGTCTCTGTAAGTGGCTGTTCATCGAGGTAAAGGGCATGGTCTCTGTCCAGGGAGGCAAATCCCTTGAATCTCACCACCACATCCACCCTTGCCCCATAGAGGAGTTCAAGGTCAAGGGTAAGGGAATTGTCCGATACTATGAGGGGTCTGAAACAGGTAGGGAGTTCCTTGATCAGGGCATGAGCCCTTTTTTCTGTTACTCCAGACCAGCCCTCCACAAGGGTATAATCAAACCTCATGGAAGTTGAGGATACCACAAATAGATGGTTCTGGTCAATGGGATAGGGCCTGGGAAGGAGGGGATTGCAGGGATTATTCTCCCTGGGGTGCTACTTTTTCCTGTTTTTCTGCCATTTCTGTTACATTCAGCAGTGCATCCATGCTCCATTTTACAGCATATATGGCAGTTTTGTTCTGTCCCCTCAGTATCTTAAGGAGTTTGCCCACATAGATTATCTCATCAGGGCTCAGCGAGGCGAGATCAGGTAGCCTTGGTGCCTCCTTGCCATAGGGGGCGGTCGCCTCTCCCACACCTGGTTCAGCCCTTTTTGTCTCATCAACGTAGGCAAGCCCTGTTCTGTACATCTGACCTTCGCCTGTAAGGAGCCAGTCCACAGACAGTCCGTATATATTGGCGAATCTCAGGACCAGGTCTGTCGGTATCTCACCCCGTTTCTTGTAGTTGGATAGGGCCTGAGGGGTAACACCCAGCACCTTTGCCACCGCAGAGTCGTTTTTGAGCTTCCCAGCCCATCTCATTCTTTCGATTATATCTGAGTAGCTTACACCCATTTTTATTTTTCTCCTTAACCTTTTTACGCACGGAACGGGAAGATGTCTTGAATTATACCATCTTCACGCATTTTATCCCCCCTATTTTACGATAGGCACATATTATATAATAAAAGGGCAACCCTTTTAAATGTTTGGCTAAGCCAGGTAGAGTCTGATTGGCGCAGTCTTTAGAGAGGAGGTATACCAGGGGGCTTAACTTTAACCGACCCGCCTTCCTGAACGATTCTGGCAGGGAAAAAACAAAGAGTCAAAGACTGCGGACGGGCCCTCCTCGCACCCCAAAAATCTACACACAGATTATAAACATCCTCAACAAGCCTGTCAATACCTCTAACCGTACACCCTGCCCACCATCTGCGGTCATCAGGTAATGGTGGGCGGTACTGGGTTCGAACCAGTGACTTCCACCGTGTGAAGGTGGCACTCTACCACTGAGTTAACCGCCCATCACAGTAGCCCGACTAAATAATATAAAATTCTGTATTTAAAGTCAAGACATTCCTTAGAAGAGATAAGAAAGACGGGAACCAGAGGTTATAACATCTGGTACGTAGAAAAGACCCAGGGACTCGACAATAATGTCTCACCTTGAGGGAAGAGGGGGGAAGGGGATTCTTATCTTATGGGATGCCACCATAATCTATTGACAGACCCCTGTGATAAATCTATCGAATCGTCTTTGAAAAAGATAATACCCTATCAGGAAATAAGACCCCTACCGAGACCTTTACATAGATTGTTTATTTGTGTTGAATTATTACAGGGCTTTCGATTCGGAACAGAGCCCTTTCTATAGAGATTTTCTTCCCCAAAATTGTAAGTAATAGTTTATATAAGTCCTACTTTCGATTGTTGAATCGGGACTTACCTTGTAGTTTAGGTTCTCTGTTCTATCAAGAGTCTCTGAAAAAAAGTCTTCCCTCTCCTGCTGTTACTTTAGTCTATAACGTAAGAGTGTATCAACAAATGGGTCAAAAAACTCTTGGTGACGCCTGTTGGAAAAAGTTAGAATCTTCTATCAATAAAATCCGATGCTGACTAACTGGCGCCCGCAGGGTGGCAATCCCGTCCCGCGGCTTGTTGGTAGAAAAATTCCTCCCTTCATTTTTGGGCACGCCCTTTCCTTTTTTGTCTGCCTCTTAAACGCCCGCTCTACGGGCGAAGCGGATGCTCCAAATTTTTGAAGAATCAAAAGAAAGGTAGAAATGATGATAAAGTAACATCAAGAATAATACTGCCTAGTAC
>WGFF01000129.1 GCA_015492355.1 Deltaproteobacteria bacterium | reverse complement strand
GGACTGGGCTGCCCAGCGCATATCACTTCTAAATCTGTGGGACGTATTTTTAAGACTCCTTGGAAAAACAAAGGATATTCCCAAGACATACGCAACCAGATTCTACTACCCTGTGAAGGGTGGAATAGGAAGAATGTGCGAGAAGATGGCAGAAAAGATTACATCCAACGGTGGGAAAATACTTCTTAACTCAACCGTTACAGAGATAAGGCACAATAACAGTGGCATCCATGAGGTGGTCTACAAACATGATGGTAAAGAAAAGACTATCAGGGGCAATTACTTTATCTCCACCATACCAATGCCAGAGTTCGTAAAGAGACTCTCTCCCAAGATAAATAAACAATACCTGGATGTGGCGGATTCCATGAGGTTCAGGAGTTTAAGATTCCTGAACATACTTATAGATACTGAACGAATAAGCGACAATACATGGATATATATACCCGAAGAGCGGTTCAGGATAATGCGTATACAGGAGCCAAAGAACTGGAGCCCCAATAACGCACCACCAGACAAGACATCCCTTATACTGGAGCTTGCGTGCAATATTGGTGATGAGATCTGGAACGCAGATGAAGATGAACTTACAAGGAGATGTCTTGATGACCTGCAGGAGCTCGGTCTCCTCAATGGACAGAGGATAATCCATAAGTTTACAACAAGAATAGTCCATGCCTATCCTATATATACACTCGACTACCATAAAAAGGTCAACAAGCTGTTTGAGGTCTTTGAAGGTTTGTCCAACTGCATACCTATTGGCAGGCAGGGATTATATCGGTATAACAACATGGATCACAGTATCAAGATGGGTTTTCTTGCAGCCCAGCACATACTAAATGGTTCAGATAAGGAAGAGATTTTTAAAGTCGCAAAGGAAGAGGTTGCCTTCGAGATGGAACGATAAGTATTCTTTCTGATGCGTAGAGAGGTGCATTCCGTCTCAGCCATGTCAGCGTGTATCTTAATGACAAAATCAAGATAAAAAGGAGGGACCGGAATGAGGATAAGTATAATAAGTCCTAATTTCTCGAGCGATGTATCCGTTGTTGATATCGGGATGACCTATCTTGCTACATACATAAACGAGAGAACAGAGCACAGCGCTAATATAATCGATTTCACCTACCATCGCAGGGACTGGAAGAGGCATCTCGAACGAAATATCGAGGATTTCAACCCCGATATCATAGGTATCTCGACTGTCTCTATGTTTATGCAGTATACAAGAAAGATAGCACGTGAGATTAAAGAGAAGTACAAACTCCCCATAATCCTTGGTGGATATCATCCAACCCTCTGTCCTGATGACTCCATATCACTTGAAGATGCTGATGCAATATGCATAGGTGATGGTGAGTTTGCCATTACAGAATACCTTGATGCAATACGGGATGGACGAAGTGCAGAGGGTATACGGGGGATATGGTACAAGGAGGATGGAAGGATTATAAAGAATCCTTTGAGAGAACTCATACAGGATATAAACTCTCTTCCCATACCAGATTATGATCTGTGGGAGGATATTGATAAATTCATCTTCTATAACGGGGTTATCTACTTTATAGGTACACGGGGGTGTCCATTTCCATGTACGTACTGTTCTGAGTTTCCCATGAGGAATGCAGTGCCAGGTAAGCACTACAGGGTAAGGGACCCCAGGGCTTATGCAAGGGAGATGAAACACCAGTGGGAGAAATACAAAGACAGGGGCATGAAGGTGGCACATACTTTTGATCCTGTATTTACCATAAACAAGGAATGGGTCAGGGACTTCTGTGACGAATATATCAAGATAGGGCTTGCGGATGAACTTCCCTTTTCATGTTTTACAAGGGCGGATACTGTTGATGAGGAGACCATCGACATGCTTGCGAAGGCAAACCTCAAAATAGCAAGGATAGGCATAGAGGCAGGAAATGAAAGGATAAGAAAAGAAGTCTACGAAAAGAACATACCCACTGACCAGTACCGCAAGGTCTTCAGATTGCTCCACGACAGAGGTATTGCTATCACAGGATATAACATCCTTGGAGGTCCTGGTGAGACCAGGGAGACCATGCAGGAGACCTTTGATCTTGTAAAGGAACTTAACGTGGATAGACCGATATTCTTCACCTACAGACCACTGCCAAAGACGAGAGGGGCTGAAAAGGTGGTGGAACTCGGTGGGAAGATAGACGAAGGCAAGTGGGATAAGATCGATAGCCTGCATCAACATTCAAATGTATACACCCAGAATCTCACACCGCGTCAGATAGTGTGGTTCAGGAGGAAGTGTCTCTTCTACTTTACGATGAGACGGGCACTGAAACTTATAAGGAATCAAAAGCACATGTTCTTTATAAATCTTTTTAGATATCTCATAAGAGGCATCAGGGACGGTGTGCATCCTCAGTATGTCATAGGTTACTTCTTTGTGAGCGGAGGGGAGAATGTAACCTCATAAGTATCATTCTACCTTGCTATAACCACTGAAGTATATATTCACGAGGTCTGCCAGGATACCCCACCCTGTGGGTGGAGATGAATGGCAGGTCTCGTAAAAATAGGGGTGGCTCTACCCCTTTGAAAGCCGGGTTCAGGTTAATCTCCAATAGGACAGGGGCTTTTTGGGGTTTTAGGGGTGAAACCCCCTGAAGCAAGCAACGTAAAGGAGAGCCAGAAAGATGGCACTTTTTGCAGAAAAGGTGAAACTTCTCAAGGGTGTTCTTACAAAGAAGATACCACTATACGTCCAGTTTGCTGTGAGCAAGAGATGCGATCTCAACTGCAGGATGTGCCAGGCTGTGAGCTCAAGGAGTGAAGAGCGTGAGCTGAGTCTCGGAGAGATAGAGAGGCTTGCAGACATTCTGGCAGAGCTCAACGTCGGTGTACTTGTGCTCACAGGTGGAGAGCCCCTTTTAAGAAAGGACCTGCCACAGATTGTCGAGGCATTTACATCGAGGTCCATACCTGTAAGGCTTCAGACCAATGCAACACTTGCAACAGAAAGGCGTGTAGAGGCACTCCTGAGTGCAGGGCTCAAGGAAGTGACCATCTCGCTCGATACGCTCGATCCAGCCAAGCAGGATAATATTAACAACACACCAGGCTCATGGTACCGTATTCTGAGGGGCATATCTGTCTTTTCAAGGCTTCTTCCGCAGAGAGGGAGTCTTTCAGGCATCAATGTTGTAGTTTCAAGAAAGAATATAGAAGAGATACCAAGGCTTGTAAGATTCGTTTCCGCCATAGGTTTTTATGCATCCCTCATACCTGTTCACCTGTCAGATTCAGGGAGGTCTCCTGGCAAGGGCAATTTCATCGTGCGTGCAAAATCACCTGATTTTGCATTTGCTCCAGAGGATTTCCCTACCATTGACTCTATCTATCAGGAAGTTATAAGAATGAAGAAAAAAGGATACCTCATCTACAACTCCTTCAGGTTTCTCAAAGAGAGTCCTGATTTTTTAAAATACAGAAAGATCCACTGGAGGTGTGATAGCCCACATCTCTATTTCTCCATAAGCCCTGAGGGTAGATTCCTTCCATGTGTTGACATAAAGACGGATAAGATGAT